>DATNLB010000242.1:0-8071 GCA_035603095.1 Candidatus Acidiferrales bacterium | reverse complement strand
TCGAGGTTCTGCGGAGTGTTATGCCTCCGTGAAAAGGGGGGCGGAGGGATTCTGCATTACATTTCGCTCTTGCGGAAACGGTCAATCAAGTGAGCGCATGCGCGGACGGTCACGGCCATCATCGTGAGCGTCGGGTTCTGGCATGCAGACGACACAAAGCTCGCCCCATCCATCACGAACACGTTTTTCACGTCGTGCGCCTGATTGAACGCATTGAGCACCGACTTCTTCGGATCGGTCCCCATGCGTGCGGTGCCCAGTTCGTGGATGGCCATGCCCGGCATTTCGACCTTCGCTTGCACGCGGATGTCTTTCGCGCCTGCCGCTTCCAGCATTTCCGCCGCAGTGGCCCCGGCGTCCTCCATGAGCGCGGCTTCGTTGTCGCCATGGGTCATGGAAATGCGCAATGCGGGAATCCCCCAGGCATCTTTCAGATCGCGGTCGATCTCGCAGTAGTTGTCCCAACGCGCCAGCGATTCACCGAAAGCTCCCAGGGAAATCCCGTGAACGCCTTCCTTTACGGCGTTCTTGAGCGTCGTTCCGTACCCCTCCGCGCTGAAGTTAAATTCGGCTCCGGCCCCGCCCTGATAACCATAGCCACGCAAGAACCGCGAATGCTTGCTGCTCGATGGAGTGTTCCGGAAGCGAGGGATGTAAATCCCGTTGGGCCGTTGGGGTTCGTTTGCGTTAGGAAGAGCTTTGAACTCCGGCAGACGCCCCGAGGCTCCTGCCCCGACGACGTGATCCATTAGATAACGGCCCAGTGCGCCGCTCGAATTTGCCAGTCCATTGGGATATTCCCGCGTCGAGGAATTCAACAAGATGCGCGTGGATTCCAATGCCTGCGCGCAAAGAATGACGGCTTTTCCGCGGACCTCCTTCACCTGCCGTGTCATTCGATCCACGTAGGTCACTCCACGCGCTTTGTTTGCCGTATCGTCCATGTTTACGCGGCTTACTACGGCATTCGTGATCAGCGTGCAGTTGCCGGAGCTCAGCGCGTCCTTGACGGTCGTAAAGGGGCTGCTGAAGTAGGAAAACGTGCTGCAACCGCGTTCACAAGGCCCGCAATAGTGGCAAGCGGCGCGGCCATTATGATTTTGCGTGAGTACCGCCGCGCGCCCGATCGTGACCGTGTGTCCAAACTTGGCTTTGACGCGTTCTCTTAACAGAACTTCCCCACAGCTCATCTTCATTGGCGGCAGAAATTGCCCATCGGGCAGCATTTCATTGCCCTCAGTTGCTCCGCTGATACCGACGTACCGCTCCACAATGTCGTAATAGGGAGCAAGATCGGCGTAGCTAATAGGCCAGTCATCGCCGTACCCGTCTCGACTCGCCGCCTTAAAATCGTTGTCGCTCAGGCGGTAACTCTGACGGCCCCAGACCAGCGACCGACCGCCGAGCACGCGCAACCGTTGCCATGTAAACGGTTTGCCCGGGGGC
The DNA here is from genome assembly GCA_035603095.1 of Candidatus Acidiferrales bacterium. Classification (GTDB taxonomy): domain Bacteria; phylum Acidobacteriota; class Terriglobia; order Acidiferrales; family UBA7541; genus Acidiferrum. The sequence goes on along the minus strand of DATNLB010000242.1, from coordinate 6,625 downwards.
GTGCTGTATGGATTTTCCAGATCGTTGACGAACCACTCGTAGTTATATTCCATGCAAGCGTAGCACTGCTTTTGGATGGGCCTCGTGCGCACGACCTCGGGCGAGTGATCGCGGTATTTGAGCTTGTAGGACGGCATGTGCTCGGTAAATTCTTTCGGGGTGACCGCACGGCCTGCTTCGAGCAAGGCGATTTTCAGCCCCGCCTCGGCAAGTTGTTTCGCGGCCCAGCCGCCTGTGGCGCCCGATCCCACAACCACGGCGTCGTAGGTTTGTTGCGGGGCTTCCTGCGCTGTGTAATTCATGCTCCCTTATGCTTCCCTTCCGGATGGTCGCAGCCTTCATAGCTGCCGTGCGCAAACGCGCCGTCCCACCCGAGCTCTCGCTCCCCAGTCTGCGAGCTGTAATAGGCCATCATGATGCGCTGTTTTAGCGCTTCAAAATGAGCGTGCCCTGGATCGGGCACGGCATTCGTATCGCCCGCCCATCCGCTCCCCGTGCGGGGATACGCCAGCCCGTGCAGCAAATCATCTTGTTCTTCTCGTGACAGGTAGCGAAACGCCGCTTTGAAACGCCGCATGCTTTCGCCATCCAGATAGCCAAGAGAATTCAGGAACGCCCGTTGGGTCTCGGGCGTCTCGGCAGCCAGCACAAGATCGATGAAGCGATTCACCAGTGCTTCCTTGGCGCCGGGAGTGTCCGTTGCGGGGATCATCAAGTCGCTGAGCACGATGAGAGTTTCATTCTGGTGCTCGTCCAAAAAAAGCGGCTTCCATCCTGGTGCCGCGAGGTCTTTCGAGGCATCAACGCCGCTTTGCGCCGGCGTCAGCTCGGAGGACTGTGCAGCGCTCTGCGCCATTGTACGCCGAGGGCGCAGCGCAGCGGCTGCACCCATAAGAACACCAGCACGGATCAATTCGCGTCGTTTCATGGAGACTCCTCTCGCGACCCCGCCGTTTTCGGCAGGCGGCGCGTGCGCACGTCAATTTGCGCAGGCACCGCGGATTCACTGTCGGACGAACCGACTCCCGCCGATCGTAGGCACCGGGAAGTCTACACCAAGGGAAGCGAAAGTTAGACGGCTAGCCGGGAATATGGATCCGCCTCATCTCCCAGGTTCGCCGGAGGTCGCCACTCGTGCCGCCGCTTCCTGAGGTATGATCGTGGAATCCATCCGACCTCCATCACCGGCAAGGAGGGGCCGCCATGTCTGCTCAAAACAAGTCCTCTCGAATCGACGAGTGGATACTGCAAAAGATCTATCGGGCGGCGGGTCAACCCTCCGTCCGGCTCGAGCTCCGAAACAGCGCCGAAGTTTCGCCAAAAGACCCGCCGGCTGTGGCCAATATCGTCATCCGGGACCGAAAAACTCTCTTCCGTCTGCTACTCGATCCGGAAGTTGAGTTCGGCGATGCGTACAGCGAGGGACGAATCTCGCTCGAGGGAGATCTCATCTCCGCACTCGAAATCCTTTATCCCTCCTTGCCGCAAGCCGAACATCAGAGCTGGTACGCCAGACTCGTCTCGAAGTGCATGGAATATGTTCAGCGCAACTCCTTGCGCGGCTCGCGTCGTAATATCCAGCGACACTACGATCTTAATACTGATTTTTACCAGCTCTGGCTCGACCCGCAACTCATCTATACCTGCGCTTATTATCCGTCGCCCGGTGCGACGCTGGAGCAAGCGCAAGCCGCGAAATTGGATTACGTCTGCCGCAAGGTGCAACTGCAACCCGGGGAGCGTGTCGTCGACGCAGGCTGCGGCTGGGGCGCATTGGCCCTGCACATGGCAAGAAACTATGGCGTGACCGTCCGGGCTTTCAATGTTTCACGCGAGCAAATCTTGTTTGCGCGCGAGCGAGCAAAAGAGCTGGAACTCAGCCAGCGAGTGGAATTCATCGAGGACGATTACCGGAACATCTCCGGCGAGTGTGATGCGTTTGTCTCCGTAGGAATGTTGGAACATGTTGGACGGGAACACTACCGAGAGCTGGGGAGTATCATCCACCGCTCGCTCGCCAAAACCGGGCGCGGACTCCTCCACTTTATAGGGCGCAATCATCCGCGTCCCTTCAGCACGTGGACCAGAAAGCGGATTTTCCCCGGCGCCTACGCACCCGCGCTGGGCGAAGTCATGCAAGTGTTTGAACCGTGGGATTTGTCCGTCCTGGATGTCGAGAACTTGCGGCCCCATTATGCAAAAACACTGGAGCAGTGGTTGGCGCGATTCGAGAAGTCCGAGCAGCAGATATCCGAAATGTTCAGCCCGGAATTCATGAGAGCCTGGCGGCTGTATCTCGCCGGAGCTGTTGCCGGGTTTCGTGCCGGCGCGCTGCAATTGTTTCAAATCGTTTTCGCGCGAACTGCCTGCCAGCGAATTCCGTGGACCCGAGCGCACCTGTATAAAAAAGACCAGCACGAAGAGCAGGAGACCAAATGGATGTATGCGACGTCCTGATCGTTGGAGCCGGTCCCGCCGGAAGTTCCTGCGCCTGGAAACTGCGCGATTCGGGCTTGAGTGTGGTGATCCTGGACCGGCAAATTTTCCCCCGGGACAAGGTGTGCGGAGGATGGATCACCCCGCCCGTCGTCGAGGAGCTCGAAATTGATCTGCAGGAATATTCACGCTGTCATGTTTTACAGAACATCCACGGTTTTCGCACCAGCCGGATAGGTGGCCGCGAAGTAGAAACCGATTATGGGCGACCCATCAGCTACGGAATTCGCCGCTGCGAGTTCGATGATTTTCTATTAAAGCGCTGCGGTGCGCGCATCTACGAGGGCGTTGCTCTTACCCGGCTGGAACAATCGGGCGATCGCTGGATTGTCAACGGCCAGTTCAAGGCCCGGCTCGTGATCGGCGCGGGGGGGCATTTTTGTCCTGTGGCCCGATTCCGGGGGGCTAACGCTCGGCATGAAGTCAGCGTTGCCGCGCAAGAGATTGAATTCGAGATGTCAGAAACCCAGCGCGATCAATGTTCTATCCGGGCTGAGATTCCTGAGCTTTATTTTTGTGCGGACATGAAGGGTTATGGTTGGTGCGTCCGTAAAAAGAACTTTCTCAATGTCGGCTTGGGGAGACTCGATCCCCATGCCCTCCCCAATCACCTTGTGGCCTTCGGCACGTTCCTGAAAAAAGCGAGAAAGATCGCTTTTGATCTGCCTGCGAAAATGTCCGGCCATTCGTATCTTCTGTACGGGCATGGCAAACGGAACGTGGCCGGAGACGGTGTACTGCTGATCGGCGATGCCGCCGGCTTGGCGTATTCTCAGAGCGGCGAGGGCATACGGCCAGCAATCGAGTCGGGACTCCTTGCGGCGAAGGCCATCCTAGCCGAGCGTGGAGCCGGCCGGCCGATGCTTTCAGAAACATATCGCTGCCTGCTCGCGCAGCGCTTCGGAAAAGTGCAAGAAGAATGGGCTTTCAACATTGGCCGTCACCTTCCAACGCGGCTGACGAGTTCGCTCGCTCGAATTCTCCTGGCAAGCCAGTGGTTTCCTCGCCACGTCATCCTCGAACGGTGGTTTCTCCATTGTGATGAACCCGCTCTGGTTTGCTGAACGAAAGAATCCGTTCAAATTCTCGCGTGTCTGTGCATGGCTTGCGAGAATTGAGAAGAGGGGAGTTGGGGGAACAACTCGTTGGTTCAAATCCGTACCAAGTTCATCTCTACCACTGGCCCAAGTCCAGCGAATACGGACGGCTTCCGCCAAACAGCAATGCGTATATAAATGTTAAGCGGTTGGTTTGCTTTTCGTATCGATCAAACTTCGAGGCATACGGAGTATTTGCGCAACAAAGGGAACCTTCGGCAAGAGTAACCAAGCAGGTTTATCAGGCCTGCAGCTCGCGAAGGTAGGGAACGCTGGCTTTCATCATTTCTAGGTTCATTTCGACGAAATAATTTTTTATGCCGCCCGTTTTCGCCGCAGCAAACATTTTTTTCCAATCCAGCGTGTCCTGTCCCACCGGCATAATTTTCTTGGCATCGGCTGACCAGCCTTGGACGTGCATGGACATGAAGCGGCCAGGGTACTTCGTGAAATACTCCGCGGCGTCGTAGCCGCGGCTGATGGTGGAAACCTGGAACTGGAACTTGACTAGCTTCGGATCGAGAAGATCCAGCAATAAGTCATAGGTCCGCTTGCCCTCAACCATCGTGAGCTCAAAATCCTCATTGTGAAGCCCCTGCTGGATCCCCGCCGTGGCCGACCGTGCTCCAATTTTGTTGTATTCGTCGGCCGCCCGCTTGACATCATCCATAGTCGGTTTCCCGGGTCCACCGAGGGTCGGCACGATCATTTGTCTTAGGCCGACATCTTTCGCCCAGGCAATGCGGCTCTCCTGGTGCTCTCTCAGTTCCTTGATGCTGAAATGCGAACTCACGCATGTCACACCTGCATCGCCCAAAATTCTCCGGAGCTCGGTTCCCGAGTATTTGGCGAGACCGGCAAAGCCCGAATCCGCGTAACCTACCGGTGAGCACAACTCAATCGTTTGAAATCCGGCCTCGGCAAGTTGCTTGATCGTGCCGGGAAAGTCCTTGGCGACCATGTCTCTGACAGGCCACGTCTGGCATCCAATGGGCAAACCGAGAGGATTGGCGCGAAGCTCCAAAGCACCTGCAGAAATAAGGCCGATCGCGGCCGCCTGCGTTGCTGCGTTTTTGAAAAAGTCTCTTCTCGACATCCACATAAACGCCTCCTCGTAACAGTTCTTTACTTGCTAGAGTTCCCATCCGCTTCGACGTTCAGGGCGGACATCCTTCTGAGCAGCCTCAGCGTTAACCACCTTCATGTTGGCGCGATCCCAGGTGAGTTTCTGCCGCGAACGAGTGGCAACATTCCCGAGGAGTAAAGTCTCAGTGACCATGCCCGAGAATTCAAAATTCCCGCCGGGCTTCACTTTACTTCCCTTGCAGGCATCGAGCCATTCGCGCTCATTGCCAGGTGACCTTGGCAGCGTTTTTGGCGGCTGCTTGTAGCTGTTCATTTTCGCTTCAGGAATAAGCTGGGGATGGGCCCCATTGAATCCGCAAAAAATTTTGCCGCGATCTCCCACAAAAAGAAGTCCTTCAGCACCTGCTTCACCCTCTCCCTTGAACGGGCGGTTTTCTTCTAATTCCTCCGGCCGCGGCGGATTCAGACCACCGTCATACCACGTGAATTTGACCGGTGGCATCTCACCCCGGGCCGGGAAGTTGTAACGGATGATCGAGGCCAGCGGGTACGTCTCTTCATAGCGCTCCGTGGAACTCGCTTCCACACTCACGGGCGCCTCAAGTTTTAGAACGCGAAAAATTGTATCGAAACTGTAGGAACCCATGTCGCCGAGTGCGCCACAACCGAAGTCGGCCCACCCACGCCAAACAAAGGGCGCGTACGCGCGGTTGAACGAGCGTTCCGGCGCTGGACCGAGCCAGAGATCCCAATCCAAACCGTCGGGTATGGGCTCCGCGTTCTTAGGACGCTCTAGCCCCTGCGGCCAGAAAGGACGGCTGGACCAGTTCACGACCTCCCGGACCGGCCCGATGGCCCCGTCCCAAATCCATTCGCACAGCAAGCGCGTGTCTTCGGATGCTTGGTTAGCTACGGCAATCTGCGTGGCCACGCCTGTTGCGCGAGCGATTTCGGCAATGCGCCGCGCCTCGTAGATCGTGTGCGTCAAAGGCTTCTGGCAGAAGACGTGTTTGCGCTTCTTCATCGATGCAGCCGACACACTCGCATGCAGGTTGTCCGTGGTGCACACAACAACCGCGTCGAGGTCCTTCTGCTTTTCGAGCAGTTCGCGGAAGTCACTGTAAGCCGAGCAGCCCCGATACTCACCGGAGCGCTGCTGAGTAGCGTAATAAGCGTCCACGATTTTCTGACATGGCTCGCGGCCGGCAACGCCGCTGGTCACCCGCAGAGAATGGGTCAATTGAATGGGTTCGTCCGGACTGAGCCAATCCCACCCGCTATCGACGCCGAGCAATTTGCGGACGGAATTGCAGAACTCGTGTGTGTCCCATTGCGGGTGATTCGCGCTGACTTTGTTGGGATCGCATACCGCCACACCCTGTACGTCGGGTTCCCGCAAAAAGCGCAGCATGACGCGCAAACCCTGCGAGCCGACGCCGATGAAAGCGATGTTGACTTTATCGCTGGGCGGAACATACTCTGCGCCGCCCAGCACGCGGCGCGGAACGATCGAAAAACCAATCGCCGCTGCAGTAGTTTGCCCTAGGAACTTACGCCGCGAAATCAACCCACCTAAAAAGCTGCGAGACCGATGCCGATTCTTCACTGTCCCTCCCTAACCGCAGCTCACAGATACCGCGTGACTTTGGCTGCTCTTCGCATCCCACGATGATTTACCACAGGAGGAATCAACCTAGCTACTGTAAACGAACCAAGGATCTGCTTGCGCGAAAATTCGCAATTCCCCGACTCGCGGCTCATCACGTGCGGAAGTGCGTCTATCAACGATGGGGACGAGCTAGCTTTTGTTTTTGCCATCATGGCCTTCCAGCCGGGCAGCTGCCCACATCCCGACCTTTTTAAGCAAACGCACGAGTTCCGTTCGTTCGCCGGACCGCAATACGGCCATGGTTTCCTCCATGTCAATGGCGTGTTGTTGGAAGGCT
>DATNLB010000256.1:0-5599 GCA_035603095.1 Candidatus Acidiferrales bacterium | reverse complement strand
AAGTGGCTGCGCTCCAAACCCAACGCCCGGGCGACATTCGTCATGTGAAAGTTGTGGCGCCGAATTTCCGCCAGCATTACTTCCCTTTCGAATGCTTCGGTGCGCTCGGCGAGCGTGCCCGTTGCATTTCCGGCGGAAGAGGCTGAAGGACCGCCAGAGAGAGAGTCCGAAGTGGGAAGAATGAGGCGGACATCCGCAGCCGCGACGTTTTCATCCGAAGCAAGCAGGATGAGACGTTCCACCACGTTGCGGAGTTCGCGGACATTTCCGGTCCAGCCGTATTTGCGCAATTCCCCGAGGGCCTCTTCCGTGAAGATTTTTTCTTTCCAGCCATTTTGTGCCGCCACCTGGCGCGCGAAATGCGCAACCAGGCCGGGAAAATCCTCCGGGCGCTCACGCAGGGGCGGCAGCGTGAGCGGAAAAACATAAATGCGGTGAAAAAGATCGCGCCGAAAGGCGTTCTGCTTCACAAGGTCTTCCAGGTTGCGATGCGTGGCGACCACCACGCGCACACTCACCTTGATGGGTTTGTCGCCGCCGACGCGTTCAACCTCGCCTTCTTCCAGCACGCGCAGCAGCTTCGCCTGCATGGCCACCGGCATGTCGCCGATTTCGTCCAGAAAAAGCGTTCCGCCGTCGGCTTGTTCGAATTTGCCCACATGCTTGACCGCTGCGCCGGTGAAGGCGCCCTTTTCGTGGCCAAAAAGTTCCGATTCGATCAATTCCGCGGGCACGGCCGCACAATTCAGCGTAATGAACGGGTTCTCGCGCCGCGGCGATTTTTCATGGATCGCGCGCGCGACCAGTTCCTTGCCCGTGCCGGTCTCGCCAAGAATGCAGACGCGCGTCTCGCTGGCGGCGACGCGGTCGATCTGCGCGAGTAACTTCTTCATCGCCGGGCCCGAACCCACGAGTTCGTGTTTCCCCAAGCGCTGGCGCAGCTCGCGGTTTTCATCTTCGAGCCGCGACAGTCGCAGCGCATTTTCAACCGTCACAAGCAGTTTCTCGGTGGAAAGCGGCTTCTCCAGAAAATCGAGCGCGCCGAGCTTCGTGGCTTTCACCGCCATCTCGATATTTGCTTGACCGGAAATCAGCACGATAGGCGTCTTCACGCCGGCCTTCTTCAGATCCTCGAGCAATTCCAGGCCGCTTCTGCCGGGCATCACCACATCGGAAAGAATCAAGTCGAATGATTCCGTGCGGAGGAGCTCCACGGCGCGAGCCGCGTTGTCGCAGACGGTGGCTTCATGTCCCGCCAGCCGGAAGGCGCGGGAGAGCGAGGCCAGCGTATTGGGATCGTCGTCGACGAGGAGGAGATGAGCCTTGCGCGGCAAGCTTCGGTCCTTTGTGAAGCGCTAGTCGGAAGCCGCGGCCAGAGTCGAGGGCGTGCTCTTGGACTCCGTGGCCGGCTCGCGCGGTGTCGCGGCATGCCCGGCTTGGCGCTGCGGCAGATCGATTCGAAAGGCAGTACCGCGGCCCTCGTCGCTGATCACCGAAATGGCGCCGCGATGATCGCTGACCACCGACTGCACGATGGCGAGCCCGAGTCCCGTCCCTTGCAACTTCGTCGTGTAATACGGCGTGAACAGCCGCGAGCACTCTTCCGGAGTCAGGCCTTTGCCCGTGTCGGCCACTTCGATGCGCACATTGCCATTCTGTTCCGAGGTTCGGAGGGTCAGCGTACCGCCTGCAGGCATGGCGTCCAGCGCATTCAGCACCAGATTCTGAAACGCGCGATGGAGCAAGTCGGGGTCCGCGTCGATATCGGGCAGGGGTTCCGTCAGGAACAACTCCGGCGTGATCGTGGGCTTGCCGACTTCGTTGAATTGCGGCTCGAAGAGGCGCACTGCGTTGCGCAGCGCTTCATTCACGTTCACGCGGACAAACTGCGGCGCGGGCATTTTTGAAAAATCGCTGAACCGGCCAACGATGGTATTGAGATTGGCAAGTTCCGCTTTCAAAGTGGCCGTCGATTCGTGGAAGACTTCCAGGAATTGCTTGGCGTCGAGCTGGCGGGCTTTCTGCAAATTTTCGACCGTGATCTGCATGGGAAAGAGGGGGTTGCGCAACTCGTGCGCGAGACGCCGCGCCAGCTCACGCCAGGCGGCAACACGCTCGGTCTGCACCAGGCGCTCCTTCTGCGCCGCCAGCGTTTGCGTCATGTGATTAAATGCTTCGGCAAGCTGGCCGATTTCATCGCGCCCATGAACCTGGATGCGCGTATCCCATCTTCCACTGGCAACCTCGCGGGCTCCTTCGGCAAGTTCTTCGACCGGTCTGGTGATCCGCGCGGAAACCCAGAAGCTGACGAGTAGTCCGATCAAGAGCGCGGCAGCCGCAACCGCGGCGGCGATTTTCAGGATTTGGCGGGTCAACATCACCAGCTCTTTTCGCGAACTGCCGACGAAGAAGATGCCCAGAAGTTCGTTATTGCGGCCGGTCAAGGGGAGGGCATGAAACGTCTCCGCGTCGGCCGGATCCCCCGTCCAGTCAATCGTCCGCACCACAGACTGCGGCTGCTTTTGCAACTGCTCGACGAGCGGAGCGAACCGTTCCGCCTGCTCCGCATCGATCTTCTCGGCCATCAGGGACGCAGGAACAAAGGCAGGCTCCAGGTTCGTATAGATGAGCGCCCGCATCCCCGTGGGCAAAACCAGCGAGGCGAGGAAATTCTTATCCAGACGATGCCCCGCGATGATATACAAACTCTTGTCTGCCACAGTGTTGTTCGTGCGCACGACGCTGAGAGAAAGCGACACTCCATCGGGCAACTCTTCTTTCTTCAAGAATGCAGGAGTGTCATTCCAATCCTTCACCGAAGTCACCCAGTCGTTCTTATAGCCGACATGAGCTGGAAACTGCGCCGACGAAATGAGCACGCCGTCATGATTCACGAACTCCACATAGTCCAGCCCGTGCTCTTGAGCAGAGCCGACCGCGTCTCGCACATAAAGAGACTGGTCGGCATTGGGACGGGACAGGTCAATCGCCATGCGCTCGGTAAAGTTGGCTTCCGCGATGTTTTTTGCCTGATGGGCGATTTCCTCCCCGCGCTGGACGAACTCCTTCTTGAATTGGGCAACCAGGGCTTCGGTGCGTTCCGCATCCATTTCTTCGAACGCGGCCTGCGTGTAATGCGTCACGGCATAAGCGACCACTGAGACGGAAGCAAAGATGGTGAGCAGTACCACTAATAACAATTTCGTTCTGAAACTCATGGTTTGGCTCCGGGGGACGCGGTGAGTGGCTGCGTGGCAGGAGTTGCCGTAGTGTTCGAATTGCCGGGCAGCAACACGTTCGCCATAGTCTGACGGTCGAGCGAGAGCGCCAGCGCCCGGGCAGCGTCTTCAAGCAAATCGGCGCGCGCAGAAAGTGAGGTAGAAACGAGCAGCAGTCCCAAGACAGAACATGAGGAAAAGGGGCGGCGCGATCGCGGTGGGGACGGTTTTTGTCTGGCAGACACGTGAATACGGGGTTGATGATATCACGGCAGCCATAAATGGCCTGGTCCATGCTGCCCCGCAATCCCGGAAATCGCAATGGACCGGCGATTCTGTCTTAGTCGAGCGCCTTCCCGGCCGCATCTCGTGATATTCCCAGCTCTGCATCGATTCCCATCTTGCAATTTCTGACCGCTAGCCGGGTGGCGCGAGGCGCATCGCTGGAGGAGGAATAATCTCTGGCTGATCGGGTCAAGCGCGGCGGTGCCTGCCTTAGTGCTCATGATCTTTCCTCCTCTCAAGCGTCGCGTCCCGTGCCACCCACAGGGGTATTGGCTAGCGGAGCCCGCTGGCACTGCCATTCCTGGCGGTGCGCATCTCTTTTTTCTACGTCACGGCCGGCGCGGCTGCTTGTGTTGTGCGGCTGCCGTTGCTGTCGGCCTCGGTGCAGGGTCATCCGGATTGTCATCCGAAGGTCCGCTATCCCTGCCGCCGGTCACACCGGAAAACGCCGACCGCATCACGTCATTTGCGAAGAAATTCTTCCCGTCGATCGGCACCATCATGATCTGCAGCTTGTCCGACAACCTTTCGGCGACGATCTTTTGGATCAGCATGGGATTTGACTTCAAGACCGATGCTTCGAATTTCATCCGTTCGGAATCGGCCGCGGCCGTGACGCGGATACGATTGGCTTCGGCATCGGCGGTTACGCGAATGCGGTTGGCCTCCGCGTCGGCAAGGTTTTTCTGCCGTTCGATTTCCGCTTTGCTGTCGATGATCTTCGCCTGCGCGGCGGCTTCGGCGTTCTGGATCGTGGACTCCTTGCGCGCCTGTGCTTCCAGCTTGGTCTGTTCAATCTGCTTCTGTTTCAGAGGCAGTGTGTATTGCATAGAATCGGATTCCGCCTTCGCCTGCAGCACGCGGACCTGGGCCTGCGCTTCCGCTTGCTTGACGTCGCGCGCCTTTTGCGCCTCGGCCTCCAATTCGGCGATGCGCACTTGTTTTTGCTTGATCTCCTGTTCGGTTCCGAGCCGCTCGTTCTCCTGCTCCTTCAGCAAGAGTCCTTCCAGCCCCTTGGCGTATTCCGCGGGCAGTTGCAAATCGCGGAGCAGCACTTCCCGCACCACGATCCCGTCGCTTGCCAGCCGCGAAGTGATTAATTCCGCCGCCTTGCTGCGCAGTTCTTCGCGCCGGGTGGCGAAAATCTCGCGGGTGATGAAGTTCGGCGCCAGTTGCCGGTAAATTGTGGCCACTACCGGGGCCACCACCTGCTCACCGACAGGTTGCGGCAAGTGCGTATGAATCGAATCGAGGTGCTTTGGTTCCAAGCGGTAGCGCACGGAGACAGCCAAGCCGATGTTCAGCCCTTCCCGCGCCTGCACCGTCAGCACATCACCTTTTTGCTTGGGATTTTCGGCCGCCAGAGTCGAATACACCTGCTCGCGCGTATCGTAAATCGCGATGGAATCCACCAGCGGCGTGACCAAGTGCACGCCGGGATACAACGTACCGGGGCGCGCGCCCCAGATCTCGCTGACGCGTACGCCCGCGGCTCCGTCGGGAATCACCGCAAAGCTTTCCGTGATGAGGAGCACCAGGGCGCCTGCCACTGTGAGTTGCAGCGCCAGACGCCAGCGCACCGGCCGGAAAGGGCGGCGAGCCAGCGCCCCCACCTCCGCGCCGGATTCGTCCGTCTTGCCGCGCGAAAGCAAGCGCCGCAGTTGTTCCGAGAGAAAAATATCGTAAGCCACCAGAGCCCCCGCGCTTCCGAAGAGTCCGGCGCCCAGAATCATCAACAGCCATTTCAAAGCCAACATCGAAGTACCCCTTTCTTTCCATTTCCCGGAGCGCTGCGGCGGAGCGGTGACCGCCGTCTCCGCCGCTCACGCTGGGCCGGGCAATCCCAGTGGTGGCACAGGCCTTAGTTCACCCTGAACGAAGCGAAGGGCCTGCGCTCGTAATGGCGCTCGCCTTTAGCGCTGCGAAGGGAAAGCCCGGGCCAGTTGAGTTGTCCCGCGTGCCAGTTCTGTACGCACCAGAATCCTTCGGGCCGTGGCTGGCCTCATCATCAAGAATGCCGCGCGTAGGAACAGCCAATGGAGCGCGACTGCGGCGGCCGCCGCGAATATTGTGGTTATGACGAGAGTCGCGAATTG
>DATNLB010000452.1:0-36893 GCA_035603095.1 Candidatus Acidiferrales bacterium | reverse complement strand
CGACGGCGTCTTCGGTGATGTTGAGCTTGACGCCTTCGGTCTCCAGGAGCGCTACGTACTGCTTGATCAGCGCATTCTTCGGCTCGGTCAGAATGCGAATAAAATCTTCTTCCTTCAGGGATTGCAGCTCGACGCGAATGGGAAGGCGGCCCTGCAGCTCGGGGATCAGATCGGACGGCTTGGTGACGTGAAACGCGCCCGCGGCGATGAAAAGGATGTGATCGGTGCGGATCATGCCGTAGCGCGTGTTGACGGTGGTGCCTTCAATAATGGGCAAAATGTCGCGCTGCACGCCTTCGCGCGAAACATCCGGCCCGTGGCCGGATTCGCGCCCGGCAACTTTATCAATCTCATCGATAAAAATAATGCCCATCTGCTCGGCGCGCTCCACGGCCACGCGCGTAACCTGGTCCATATCCAGCAGCTTGTTTTCTTCTTCCTGGATCAAGTATTCGAAGGCGTCGGCGACGCTCATTTTCCTTTTTTTCTTCTGCTGGCCGAACATGCCGGAAAGCATGTCCTTGATATTCACGTCCATTTCTTCGACGCCCTGGTTGGAGATGATTTCGAACGAGGGTATAGCGCGCTCGCGTACTTCGAGGTCCACCATGCGCTGGTCGAGCTTGCCTTCGCGCAGTTGGAGGCGCAGCTTTTCGCGCGTGCGCTGGGTCTGTTCCCGCTGCGCGACAATCTCGGTGTCCGAAGTGCCGGGCGCAGGAGGAGGCGCCGGCGGAAGCAGCAGATCGAGCACGCGTTCTTCCGCGGCCTGCTCGGCGCGGTCGGCGACTTCGTCGAGTTTTTCCTCGCGGATCATGTCGATGGAAGTCTCGACGAGATCGCGCACCATCGACTCCACATCGCGGCCGACGTAGCCGACTTCGGTGTATTTCGAAGCTTCGACCTTGACGAACGGGCAGCCCGCGAGCCGCGCCAGGCGGCGCGCGATTTCCGTTTTTCCGACGCCGGTAGGGCCAATCATCAGAATGTTTTTGGGCAGAACGTCTTCGGCGATTTCCGGCGGAAGCTTCTGGCGGCGGACGCGGTTGCGCAAGGCCACGGCCACGGCGCGCTTGGCGGCCGTCTGCCCGACGATGTACTTGTCGAGCTCCGCAACGATTTCGCGCGGCGTCATGTCATCGAGGGCGGGGAGAAGTTCCTGGCCCTCGACCGGCTCAGCGCCGTTGCCTCCCGGTGCATAAATCGCTTCTTTTTCAGACTTAGTGGTCATGAGTTGCTCGGTTCCTTTGATGCGTGAAAACAGCTTGTCGCGTTCTCATGCCTGACCCCTAGAGCTCTTCGACTGTAAAGTTGGCGTTGGTAAAAATGCAAATTTCGCTGGCGATGCGCATGGCCTCCATGGCCAGATCCTTGGCATTGAGTTTCGAATGCTTCACAAGCGCGCGGGCGGCAGAAAGCGCGAAAGTTCCGCCGGAACCGATGGCCACCAAGCCGTCGTCCGGCTCGATGACATCGCCATTGCCGGAAAGAATGAAGGTGCCTTTGCTGTCGGCAACGATAAGCAGGGCTTCCAGATGGCGAAGCGCGCGGTCCTTCCGCCACTCCTTGGCCAGTTCGACCGCGGCCTTCTGGAGATTGCCGGAAAACTCCTGCAGCTTGCCTTCGAAGCGTTCAAAAAGGGTAATCGCATCGGCCGTGGAGCCGGCGAAACCGGCAACCACCTTGTCGTTGTAAAGGCGGCGCGTCTTGCGCGCGGTGTGCTTCATGACGTGATCGCCCATGGTCACCTGTCCATCGGCGATCAGCACGACCTTGTTGTCCTTGCGCACGCACAGAACCGTGGTCCCGTGCATCGGTGAGCTTTCCTGGCGATTACGCATCCGCACATTATAGCCCCCGAAGAGTCCGAGCGCCAAAAGCGGAGAATTGCGTGAACCTCGTCTACCAGAACGCACAGAGCGGCCGAAGGCCGCGGAGCAGAAAATTGCGCCATAACACTTCGCAGCCCCGACATTCCTACTGTGAGATTTCGTGGAAGGAGAGAATCTTGTAACCCAAATTCGGCATTGCGGCCTGGATCCAGCAATTGCTGTAGTAGACCCCGTAGTAGTTGCTGCCCGACGGTGTCAAAGAGCTCGACGTAAAATCAAAACGAGACGCTCCCAAAGGGGAACCTATTGGCAATGGAGTGCCCGACGGATTGGTGGTCTTTGCAATGAACAACGCCCCCTCGATGTGGCCACCCGTGGTGCTCCCCTGATTCGCGAAGAACCAGCCTTTCCCGATCACTAGGATAATTCCGTGCCAAAATGCGTCTGGATCGAACGTCAATTCGCCGGTCACGAGGAGGAGACCATAGCCATGGTGGTGCCAGCCATTGATTGTCAAATCGCCGTTGACAACGATTGTCATCGGATTCGTTGCACTCATCGCAGCAGGCATGAAATTATTGGCATCGGTTAGTTGTCCGGAAGGCGTAATTGGAGGTATGTCCGCATTCTGCGTGATGGCCTGCACAAGACTGTTCAGACCTGCCACGGTCGTCAGATTGGGGTACGGCGTGACTTGAGCCACGTTCGGGGTTGCGGCGATCCCATTTGTATAGTGATCTCCTCGGCCTGAAGGGGGCGGCGGGCCAGGCGGAATTTGGCTCACAATCGCCGAGTAGTCGGCGCTGTTGGTATACCCGAGTGCCGTGACGGCCGGAGCGGGAGGCGTCGGATTGCAGCTCAGAGCACTGTATTGATCATTTCCTTTCACCCAAAAGTTGTTCGAAGGAGTTGTATTAAACACCACTCCATTTCCGTCCAGCGTTAGTGCCGCCTGAAAATTCAAAGGAATGGGAGCTGCGAGATATTGGAGCAGTTTCTGGCTACCGTTGGGGAGGACCGCAAGGGCAGTGATCTCCAACACCTGGGGGTTGAAGCCGGAGACGTCGGTGAGATGTATGCCGTCGTAATAGAGAGGAGTGGGATCCTGCGTTCCGTCGAGAAAGGGATAAGTGTCCGCCAACTTTAGGGATATCTCCGAGACGGCGTTGATGCGCACCCACTTGTAGAGCGGGCCAGGGAAAGACAAACCGTTCAGCGGGCTCCTGTTCCAGATCGAGAGTGTGCTAGGCGAGGGATTGGGAAGGGAGCATATGCCGGCAAACTCCTGGTTGAATTCCGTATCGGGGTAGGTTGAGGCGGGATCCCATGGCGAAACGACCTCTCCCCCAACCGGATTGATGACGTAGACGGGGGCGCAAACGGCCAGTGGCCCGGAAGAGGGCAGGAAGCCTGGCGCGGTGGTTTTGAAGGAATTGGCATTTGCCGTCGAAAGGCGCCCGCGCGCCTCTTCCAGCCCCGCGAGCGCCGCATAATAAACTCCCGTCGCGGACCGATAGTTCCCCGCCAACGAGGATTCCGTCCCGGAAGCGACGATCAAAGCAATGGCCACAACGCTGATCAACAGCAGAATAAATATGGAAATCAGCAGGGCAATCCCTTCTTCGGTCCGCTTCGTTTGAGTTTGTCTCCTGGCGCTCACTTATCCTCGGTTGACCTCACTGGTTGGGATTGATGCGTCGGCCACGCCCGCTCAACATCACGAGGCGTGGCTGCCCTGTTGTCGCATCCGGGAGCGGGGCCGCCACGATCAGCGTGATCACAACATCGCGGATGTTTGCCGGTGAATTGTCCGTCACCGCAATTGGACTTGGACAAGGAACCGTTTGAGGAGGTGGAATCGAATTGTCGCAGGTGTAGGAGAAGATCGGCACCGGAGCCCCTCCTAGGAATATGCCCGGGTAAGCAGCCTGGTATTGCGCCACTAGGGGATTTGCCACGTTTTGGACAACTTGGGTGTTTACGATATTTTGGACAAAAGGTACAAGCGCCCCCGCCGTCAATGCATCGGGGTCGCCGTTCGTCGTCTTGCCGACCACCCCGCGCATGAGCGTGGGCAGCGGCGTGGTGTTCTGCAATTGGTAGCGAATCCATTGAACGGGGCAGTTTGGCAGACAGCCGGGATCTTGGGGATTCGGATTCGTCTCGATGATGAGGTCGAAATCGCCCGGGGCGGAGTCGCCGGCAGTAGCTGTGGTGCAAGTTCCACCTCCCGCCGTGCCCATTTGACAAGAGCCGGGGGGCGGGTAGCCGGAACCGAGGCTCCAGGCGAACGGAGAGCTCGCAAAATGAGCCGGAACACCATCACTGTACGTCGGCGGCGGAAAGCCGGCATCATTGACGTCACGCACGATCTGGTCCAGGCCGAGCCGGGCTTCTTGGAACGAGGTCAACACTTGTGACTCGGTCTGGTAGCGTTTTTGCGAGGTCCCCAGCAAACTGAACGCCGCTCCAGTGATCACAAGAAATATGCCCAGAGCGACCAGCAATTCCACGAGCGTGAACCCACGCTGGCGCTCGTCGCTTGGGGCTAAATTCATTTTTCCACCATCGTATCAAGAGTGATGGGTTGGAAATAACCGTTGCCGCCTACTTGCCGCACGCCAAGGATAAATCGTTTCGAGGATGCTCTACCGCTGCTCCCGGTGATGATCACCGCCCAGCGCAGGTCATAGGTCGCGCCGCTGGGATCATTCGGGTCCGCGTAGGTGAAACCGTAGCCATTCGTCGGAGCTAGAGGAGGGTTAGGCGAGTTGAAGACAATGATTGGCTGGTTGTTTAGGGTCGTCACGGTGCTGCCCTGCACCGAATTGGTGACCGTCGGATCGCCAAGCTGGCAGGTGTTTCCCAGCGCATCCGTGAATTGGTTTAACGGCGGGTTGATCGGTTGATCGAGCATCTGATCCAGTTCGCGTTGTGCAAAAACCATCGCGGAGGAGTTCGTGCGGTTCCGGTAATTCATCAGGATCGAAGCCGGCACAAGCTGCGCGACGGCCACAAGGCCGACCAGCAGGAGGATGGTGGCGAGCATCATCTCGAGGATGCTGAAGCCCCTTTGTCCATCGCAAAGCTTTGTGGATGAGCGTCGCATTCCTCTCTCTTGTTTCGCGCCTCAGCCGATCTGTTGCCAGGTTCCGCCGTTCTGAGCGGTCCAAATCTGCGTGCTTCCGGAAGGAAGCTGAATCACGGCGCGATAGCCAAATTCCGGATTAGTCGAGCTTCCAATGTAAAACACAAAAACACCGTTGGAAACACTCCCGCCGACGCGAATCGCGCCACGCGCGTCAAAGGTTACCTTGCCACTGTTTCCCGAGAGTGTGTTTGCGTTTAGGGTACTCACGCTTACACCCAAGGCCGTGGCGATGGCCCCCGGACTCGGCGGACCACCCGCGGGCAGGAGCGTCGCAAATCCGGTTATCAGAATTTGCTTGTCCGTGGCCAGAGGGCTTGTGCTGGAGTTGGATGATGTCGTCCAAACGACCCAATCGGGGGCGCTCGGATTGTTGAACTGACAATACTCCAGACTATTTCGGCGCACCGCTTCGAAGCGCGTAAATTTCAGAATGTCAGACAGGCGCGTGGCCGCATCGTTGAGCTGGTAGGTTCGAAACGAACGCATGAGCGAAGGGATCGCAATGGCCGTCAAAATCAGGAGCACGGTCATGGAAACAGCCAATTCGACCATGCTGAAGCCAGCAATGCGGCTGCGGCGAGTGCGGGAGCTTGGGGCACTCTTATACAAGGCCGTTTCCTCGTTCAAAGGCAGGACCAGGGATCCAGCCTGTAAGGACGGTTAAGAAGCCGAAATGATGCAGTTGCCATGCCAGGGACAGCCGGCCGCAACTGATACTAAGCATAGTACTTTCTTGAACTATACGATTATAGCTTATTACAAGCGTCGGGGAATGGGTAGATATGTAACAAAATGAAACACGGCGGTTACGGGTATTTAGGCAAAGCTATTTTTACTCTTAGTAATCATGGCCGGCGCCATCCCGATGGCCGTGAGCAGAAACCGTTTTCCGGCGGCCGTCCTGATTTCTAGTTCTTGCTCTTCTTAACGAGGGCTTGGGAGCCCTGCTTGGAGAGGGACGATTTGTCAAAGATATCGTCGGAAAAGCCGGGATTGAACTTACAACTGTCGTAAAAGATTTGCGCGGCGCGGCGTCCGTTGTGTTCCCGGGAGATTTGAATCGGCATCCAGACGCTGTCTTTCAATTGGTAGTTTGAGTAGATGGAGACGTCTTCGTTAATCTGCTGAGTCTCTTCGTCCTTGGTGATGACCACGCTGCGAACCAAGAGATGAGTGGAACGATCGACGGCCAGGCGAAACTTGCGCTCCTGGCTGTCGGTGATCTCGATCCAGTCGACCGGCTTGAGGTCGACGGTATCGCTGCCGCCGAAGCGAATGGAAATCCCTTCTTCCTTGAGGCGCAGCCGCAGCAGATTGTCGACGTTGCGCTTGACCTGCTCCTGGAAATCGCTGATCGCGCCGGCCGGTAGTTCGCTTACACCGCTGCGATCGAAGGTCCAGCCGTGATCGCCATTATAGAGCGAGATGACGATGCCGCCGTGGGTAAAATCCAAACCGTCGACGCCGATCAAAGATGCAAGAATCGTGTTGCGGCCTTTGGAGATGTACTCCGTGCGGACTTTGTCCGGGTAGCGGCGGTATTCCGAAAAGTCGATCAAGACTGGGTGCAGAGGTTCGCCGTTGTGACCGAATTGCGAGCGGCGTCCCTGGCAGTGGCTTTCGCGGACTTCCGTATAGCCCGGCCCGCCCAGCGCATTGATGAGATCGCCGAGAAGCTGCTTGCCCTTGGCGACGCTCTGCTCCGGCATCATGGTGTCGGGATTCTGGGCCGAGGCGCCTGGAGCGGACACCACACAAACAAAGAGAATGGCAAAAGCGACAGGGACGGACTTTACCCGCACAAGACGGAACCTCCATTTACATTGATGACTTCTCCGGTCATGAAGTTGGCCAGGTCCGAAGCAACAAAGAGGATCGGGCCGGCAACTTCTTCGGCGGTAGCAGCGCGACCGAGAGGGATGACGGTGGAAGCCATCTTCTGGCCGGCTTTGGACTCCAGCACGGCGTTGGACATGTCGGTGGCGACCCAGCCGGGGGCGACGGAATTCACGAGAATATTGTAGCGGGCGAGTTCGGTAGCGAGGCCCTTGGTAAGACTGATGATGCCACCTTTGGAAGCGCCGTAGTGGGTATGGAGGGATTCGCCGCGCTGGCCAGCGGTGGAGCTGATGGGAATAATCTTGCCGGATTTCTGCTTGATCATGTGGGGGACGGTGAAGTGGATGATGGAGTAGACGCTTTTGAGGTTGATGCGGATCATATCGTCCCACTGCTTTTCGGTCATCTTTTCGATGGGGAGGTCTTCTAAGTTCCAGACGCCGGCGTTGGCAACGAGAATGTCCAGGCGGCCTAGCCGGGCGATGGTGTGCTCGACGAGTTTTTGATTGTCGGCGTGCTTGCCGACATCGGCTTTGAACGCTTCGACGCGAGTGCCGTGCTTGCCGGCTTCCTGCTGGATCTGAATTGCGGCGTCCTTGGCTTTGACGTAGTTGAAGACCACGTCGGCGCCGGCTTGTGCGAAAAGTTTGACTGCCGCCGCTCCGATTCCGCGTGAACCTCCGGTGATAAGTGCCGCCTTGCCTGCCAGAGAAATCATCAAACCCCCAAAGAAGTTAAAAGTTGACGGTTGAAAGTCAAAAGCTTAAGTCCACGAAACCTTGCTATATCGCTTCACTCGCCATGACGAAGAGAGATTCCTCGCTTCGCTCGGAATGACGGGCTTGCGGGCCCGGCTGTGCGGTTCAGCGGTGCGCAACGGTTGTGCGCGTCGCTTGCACCAATGCTCGGAAAAGGGCGGCGGCAAGAGTATCGCCTTTCATGCGCTCAGGATGCCACTGCACACCGACGACCCAATGTTTATGCGGCTCGTGCTCGACCGCTTCGATCACTCCATCGGGTGCCACTGCTGCAACGCGCAGGCCGTGCCCAAGATCGCGAATGGATTGATGATGCGATGTGTTCACCTGCACATCGAATGCGCCGCCAAGTTTAGGCAGGCCGGAAATGGCTGCGAGTTGGGCGATTTCGCCACCGGGTTCGATTCGCGCGGGATGGAGGGGATCGGCTGCGTCCGGCGGGAGGCCTTCTTTGCTGTGCTCGATGGTGGTGTGCAATTCGCTGGCAATGTCCTGATAGAGGGTGCCGCCGAGGCTGACGTTGAGGCTTTGGCAGCCATAGCAAATGGCGAGGACGGGTTTGCCGGAGGCGAAGGCGTGCTCCAAGATCGCGAAATCCGTTTTCTCGCGATTCGTATCGGCGGCGTGAGTTTTTTCGTGGCGTGCAGCGTGGTAAAGCGCCGGGTTTACGTCCGCTGGAGCCCCCGGGAGGACAAAGGCGTCCAGGTCCTTGATTTGGGCGACAAGCTGTTCCGCCGAGAGCTGCAGAGAAATGGGGATGGGCTCGCCAGCGGCTTCCTTGACGGCGCCAAAGTAATACTGAAGCTTGTTGGCAATCCCATTGGCCTCTTCGTGGGACGTGCGCCAGGGGATGCCCACACGTGGCTGGAGGGCAGTGCTCAGTTGCGGATTAGCAGGGGTCATCGAACACCAAATCGTAGCATTTGGGCTGGAGGGCGGCAACCAGTCTGGAAGTGACTGGTGATTCGCGACGGGTGACCGGTCCGAAGAGTCAGGGCGGACTGAAGATCAGGCGCGGAGGGAGGCGGAGGGGGCGAGGGCGGCGTCGAGGCAGAAGTCGGGACGATGGAAGAAGGCGGGGAGTTCGGAGAGGCGGAGGGCGAGGCGTTCGGGGGAGGCGGCGCGGAGGGTGACGTGGCCCAATTTGCGGCCAGGGCGGGGGGATTTGCCGTAGAGGTGGAGGTGGGCATCGGGAACGGCAAGGACTTCCGAAGATTCGGGGAGGTCGCCGATGAGATTGAGCATAGCGCAATGGCCGGCGGGTCCCGTGGAGCCGAGAGGCAAGCCGAGGACGGCTCGGAGATGATTTTCGAACTGGCTGGTGATGGCGCCTTCGATGGTCCAGTGGCCGGAATTGTGGACGCGCGGGGCCATTTCGTTGGCGAGGAGTTCGCCTTCGCGTTCGAAAAATTCGATGGCTAGCACGCCGACGTATTTGAGGGATTCGAGGATGCGGTGGGCGGCTCTTTCCGCGTCGCGCAGGATGGACGGCTCGAGGCGCGGGGCAGGTGCGAGAGAGAGACGGAGGATGCCGTTGCGATGGTGGTTTTCCACGAGCGGGTAAATGGCGGTTTCGCCATTGCGAGAGCGGACGGCGATTACGGAGAGTTCGCGAGTGAAGGGGACAAAGCGCTCGAGGATCAGTTTTACGGGCGGCAGCTCGAACTTCGCTTTCGCGACATCCTCGGCGCTGCGAAGAATCCACTGACCTTTGCCGTCATAGCCCATGCGAGAAGTTTTCAGGACGGCGGGAAGGCCGATCGTTTTTACGGCGGCGTCGAGTTCGCCGGAATTCGAAACGGGGGCGAATTCGGTAGCGGCGATGCCGAGTTTGCGGAAGAGATTCTTCTCGGCGAGGCGGTCCTGCGCGGCTTCGAGAGCGGCGGGCGGAGGATAGACGGGAACGCGCTCGGCCAGAAAATTGGCGGCTTCCACGGGAACGTTTTCAAATTCGTACGTGACCAGCTCGAGGCCGCTGGAGAATTTTTCAAGCGCGGCTTGATCGGTGTAATCGGCGGTGACGCGCTGGGCGATGCGGCCCACGGGGGCTTCGGGAGAAGGATCGAGAAAACGAAAATGCAAGCCCAGCGGATAGCCCGCGAGAGCGAGCATATAGCCGAGCTGTCCGCCGCCGAGAATGCCGATGGTCACGCGCGCTTCCCCTTTTTCTTCGCTGCAGGCAGTGCGACCGAGGGATCGGGGTTGGCGAGGACCCGGCCGGTCTGCTCGGTGCGGAGTTTTCGGAAAGCTTCCCGGATGGAAGGATACTTCGCGCCGAGGATGGCGGCGGCGAGGAGCGCGGCATTGACCGCGCCGGACTTGCCGATGGCGAGTGTGCCAACCGGTACGCCGCTGGGCATTTGCGCAATGGAAAGGAGCGAATCGAGACCCTTGAGGGCTTTTGATTCGACGGGCACGCCGAGGACGGGGAGAACAGTCTTCGACGCGGTCATACCGGGAAGATGCGCGGCGCCGCCTGCACCGGCGATGATGACTTCGATGCCGCGTTTTTCCGCGTTGGAAGCGTATTTGAAAAGCAGGTCGGGAGTGCGATGCGCGGAAACGACGCGTGTTTCATGTGGAACACCGAGCTCACCGAGCGTTTTGGAGACGAATTTCATGGTATCCCAGTCGGAGCCGGAGCCCATGATGATGCCGACGAGAGGATGGGTGATTACTACCTTTCGATCGCCTGCAAGCCGCTTCCCTTTTGTCCTCATTCTATTGGCCAATGGTTCAAAGCGCGACTGTCTTAGCGGGGCCGCGTCCCGCCGTGGCGGACGCCCCTGCAAAACCCAAGTCTCCGAACAAAGAATGCCGTGCTGAGGACCGGCGCTGCAGATGCTCGATAAAACCCGAAGGCGATATTCTACGGTTTTTTTCAGCGCGTGGCGACTTGTGCGCGCTGCTTCCAATACTGGCGGAGCTGGCCGACCAGATAGAGAGAGCCGGTGATGAAAATGGCGTCTTCGGGCGCGGCTTCCGCGAGTGCGTATTCGAAGGCGCGCTCGGCGTCGGGCATCACGGAAAAACGCGCGGCAAGATGGCCGGCAATTTCCGCGAGTTGCGTGGCGGAAACGGCGCGCGAGGTGCGCGGCGCCGTGAAGATGACTTCCGCGGCGTGGGGGAAGAGGAAGCCGGCGACTTCGTCGACAGCTTTGTCGCGCAGGGCGGCGTAGATCAGCCAAATTCTGCGGCCGGAGAAATTCTGTTCGAGGAAATAGGCGAGTTCCCGGGCGGCTGCGGGATTGTGAGCGCCATCGAGGTAAACGTCCGGGCTGGAGTGCAATTTTTCGAGGCGGCCGGGCCAGACCGTGTTTGCGATTCCCCCCGTGACCGCATCATCGGGGATTTGAAAGCCGCGGTTCTGCAGGAGCCGCGCGGCGGCCATAGCGTTCAGAGCGTTCTGGAGCTGGAAACGGCCGGGAAGGCTCGGGGCGATTTCGAAAATCTTGCCGGAGACTGTTTCAATGATGCGCGCGCGGACGCTGCCCCCTCGCGTGGATTCACGATCGATGCGAAAGATTTGCGCCGGCTCGATGACCGGACAGCCGAGACTCGTGGCGCGAGCAAGAATCACTTCGCGGGCTTCGGGCCGCTGCTCGGCAAGGACCGCTGGCACTCCAGGCTTCAGGATTCCCGCTTTTTCCGCCGCGATTTCGTTCAGCGAGTGGCCCAAAAAGTTCTCGTGGTCGAAATCGATGCGGGTGATGATGGTGACGAGCGGTGAAAGGACGTTGGTGGCGTCGAGGCGGCCGCCCAGGCCGACTTCGAAGACGGCGAAGTCTACGCGCTCGCGGGCAAAATATTCGAAAGCCATGGCCGTTACGCATTCGAAATAAGTCGGGTGGGCGCGAAGTTTGCCTGCGGCGAGGAGCTCTTCGATCAGCGCATGGATGTAACTGAGGGTTTCGGCGAAGGCTTGGTCGCTGATCTCCTCTCCATTGATGCGGATGCGTTCGTTGATTTTTTCGAGATGGGGCGAGGTATTTAATCCCGTTCGAAAGCCCGCGTGGCGAAGGATGGATTCGAGGAACGCAGCTGTTGAGCCTTTGCCGTTGGTGCCGGCGATGTGGGCGGTGGGGTAAGCGCGGTCAGGGCGGCCAAGGCGCTCGGCGAGGACGGTGATGTTTTCGAGGTCGAACTTCGTGGCGGCGGCTTGCGTTGGAGCGGCCAATTCCCTTCCAAGGGAGAGCAGGTAGCGGACCGAGGCCTCGTAGTTCATTTCATCTCAGCTCAAGAGCAAGTCGAGGGAGCTGGCGATGAAGGACTTGAGCTCCTTGCGGTGGACGACGGCGTCGAGGAAACCGTGTTCGAGGAGGAATTCGGAGCGCTGAAATCCTTCGGGGAGTTTTTGGCGAATGGTCTGCTCGATGACGCGCGGGCCGGCAAAACCGATGAGCGCGCCGGGTTCGCCGATGTTGAGATCGCCGAGCATGGCGAAGCTGGCGGTGACGCCGCCGGTGGTGGGATCGGTGAGCACGGAGATATAGGGCAGCTTTTCCTCGTCGAGCCTCGCGAGCGCGGCGGAAACTTTGGCGAGCTGCATGAGGCTGATGGTGCCCTCCATCATGCGCGCGCCGCCGGAACAGGAGACGGCGATGAACGGCTGGCGGGTTTCGATGGAGAGTTCGATTCCACGCGTGACTTTTTCGCCGACCACCGCGCCCATGGAGCCGCCGATGAAGCCAAACTCCATGGCGCAAAGAACTACGGGCCGGCCACTGAGCTGGCCTTCGGCGGTGATCACCGCGTCATTCATGCCGAGTTTTTTCTTGGCTTCCCTCAGACGCGCAGCGTAGGGCTTGGTGTCGACGAACTTGAGCGGGTCGGTGGAGGTCATGCCGGCATCGTGCTCGGTCCAGCGCCCGTCGAGAAGCATTTCCAGGCGCTGCTTGGAGTTCATTTTGAAATGGAACTGGCACTTGGGGCAGACGAAAAGATTCGCTTCGAGGTCCTTGCGGAAGACGATGGTGCGGCAGGATTCGCACTTGACCCACAGGCCTTCGGTGCGCACGCGGCGCTCCTCGGGCGGAGTGGATTGCTCGATCGATTTTTTGTCGCGCTTGAACCAAGCCATGGAAGAAAGTTGTCAGTTTTCAGTTATTAGTCTTCAGTTGAGCAAAAAAAAACTGCGCTGGTCCGGGCTTTGAACCTTTACTCTCCAACATCCACCCTCTAGTAGTCGATCCCCCGCTGAGCCAGTATACCCTTGGTGTAGGGGTGTTTCACCTCGCGCATCTCGGTGACGAGGTCGGCGAGCTCGACGATCTGGGGATGGGCGTTGCGGCCGGTGCAGATGACGTGGACGCGTTCGGGACGGTTCTTCAGCGCTTCGACGACTTCAGCGGCGTCGAGCATTTTGTAGCTGATGGTGTAGTTGATTTCGTCGAGGACGACGAGGTCGTACTTGCCGCTGTAGAGGGCGTCGCGACCAGCCTGCCAGCATTCTTGCGCCAGCTTGATGTCCGCGGGATCGGTTTCGACGCCGCCGATTTTGACGAAGCCACGGCCCATGGGACGGATTTCAAACTTGTCGTCGCCGAGCATTTTGGCGGCGTCGAGCTCGCCGTAGTGCCACGAACCCTTGATGAACTGAACCATAAGGACTTTGAGGCCCTGGCCCACGGCGCGAAACGCGGTGCCGAGCGCGCAAGTGGTCTTGCCCTTGCCCGGTCCGGTGTAAACGATAAGGAGTCCTTTTTCTTCCGGCATGGTCTTGCGACTCGGCGAACCCTTTCAGGGGAAGGCGAAAAGACTAGAGTTTGCGGAGTCGTGGGCAAAAGGTCAAGGTAAGGCAGAGACTTCGGAACTCTTGCGAATCCAGCAACTTTTTTGAGCCGCTATCGAAATGCCTCTGCGGCTACTTCGCTTGACTGTCTCTGGCTCTCCGAACAGTGTCGTGTCAGTTGTAAGAGCGGCACTGCTAACGGTCGACGATGGCGCTCGTCTATTTCATCGCACCACTATGTCAGCTTACGACATAGTTGGATGCTAACTTGAAATGTGGAGGGAGGCACAATGATCCTCGATCACCCGGTTGTTCCGCTGCTCGGACGTTGGATGATGGCTTACATTTTCGCGACCAGCGGGATTGGGAAAGTATTTGGATGGTCCGGGAACGTGGCGTACATGAGCACGAGGCACTTGCCGATGATTCCGATGCTGCTGGCTGTGGCGATGGTGATTGAAGTAGCCGGTTCAGTTTGCCTGGTGACGGGATACCAGGCGCGGATCGCGGCGTTTGTGATGTTCTGGTACACGACGGCGGTGACGGTGATCTTCCACAACTATTGGGCGGCGAGCGACATGATGGCGGCAATGCAGGAGACACACTTTCGAAAAAATCTGGCGATCATGGGAGGTCTGCTGATGCTGGCGTACAGCGGGCCGGGAAAATGGGCCCTGGGACGGCGAGGCAGTTCGTGAAGAATAATTGTGTCCAATTTGGATGGCAACGTAGCAGGCCGATTCCTCTCTAATGAGAAGAGGGGAAGGAGCAATCCATGCTGGAAGTGATCCTGAAGCGATTCGAGCAGCCGGATGAGATTCGCACGTTTGAGAAAGGCAAATTCGAGTTGGTGCGGCTGGGCGGAATGACCATCGGGCGGGCGACCTATGAACCGGGATGGAAATGGTCAGAGCATGTGGGGCGCGCGGTCGGAGCGAAGAGTTGCGCGGTGGAGCATGTGGGAATGGTGGTCTCCGGGCGCGCTACGGCGGCGATGGATGACGGCCGGGTGTTTGAGATGAAGGCTGGAGACGTGTTTTACATCGCGCCGGGGCATGACAGCTGGGTAGTGGGAGACGAGCCGTACGTTTCGATTCATTTGATGGGCGCGGAGGCGTACGCCAACGCGAAAATGGAATGATACCGACCCAAAGATGAGGCGCATCTCGAAGATGTCCAGGGGCCACAACGCCGAGAAAGAACCGGTCACTGCGAAAAAATTACAGGTCCCAGTACTCCTCTAGGAAAAGAAGAATGCCGCTCCTATTTGTATGAGCCCGCTCCACTTATTGATTAGTTCCTCGTTTGGCCGACTCGTTGCTCTAATTTCTGCGACGAGAATTGCACGCGGTTAATTAGAAACACTTCCTGCATCGAAATCGAAAGCAATTTTGTCTTAGGAGGGAAACGTCATGAAGCTTAAGAAGCCCTGGACTGTGACGATGATCGGAATGCTGGCGCTGGCTCCGCTCTCTTTCGCAAGAGACGCGGACAAAGCAAAAGCGGAGCAAGACCGTCTACGAAATGCCGACACGGTCTTGAAGGAAATTCTCAAAGTCCCCGACAACATTCCGCAGGAGCTGCTGGACAAGGCGCGCTGCGTGATCGTGATGCCATCGGTGCTCAAAGCAGCCTTTGTTGTGGGAGGCAGTTACGGACGCGGGACAATGGTCTGCCGCACCGGCCATGATTTTTCAGGTCCGTGGGGTGCACCGGCGATGTATGCGCTGGAAGGGGGCAGCATCGGCTTGCAGATTGGCGGCGAAGCAACTGATTTCGTCCTTCTGGTAATGAACGATCGCGGAGCGGACAGCCTCTTGCACAGCAAGGTGAAGCTTGGCGCGGATGCGTCGGTCGCGGCGGGACCAGTAGGACGCACGGCGGCGGCGGATACGGACGCTTATATGCGATCCGAGATTCTGAGTTACTCACGGGCACGAGGGGTGTTCGCAGGAATCTCCCTCGAAGGCTCAACGCTACGCCCGGACAATGACGCCAACCGCAAGCTCTACGGGCATGCCGTGACGGCGGCCCAAATCATCAAGGAATCGGAAGTGCGGGCTCCTGCGGCTGCGAGCGATCTGATCGCGCAATTGCAAAAAACATCCCCGAAGCGAAAGGCCTCGTAGCTCTCACCGGGGCGCGGGCGGAGTCCCGGCTCCGCTATCTTCATCTTCGCATTCGAGGTACGGGCTGGGAGGATGCGCGGCGCACCACGAAATGAGATCGGAGATAGCTTCAAGTCGGCTGGTGCAATTTCTTTTTGAGGGAGCCTTTTTTGACGTAGAGGACGTGGTCGGCAGCAGCGAGCAGTTCGTCGATGGTCTTGCCATCGTGGGGGTAGACCGCTGTGCCGGTGCTGACGGTGACGGGCGGCTCGTCGCCATCGGTGCTCAGACGTTCGGCAATTCGATTGGCAACACGAAGGGCGTCTGGGGCCTCCGTTTCCGGGAGGACGAGCACGAATTCGTCGCCTCCGTAACGCGCAGCGGTGTCCATGGCGCGGCAATGAATGCGAAGAATGTTTGCCAGGCGGCAAATGGCTTCGGTTCCCACGAGATGACCGTAGGTGTCATTGATCATCTTGAGGCCGTCCATATCGAGGAGCACTACGGCAAAGGGGCGCCCGGCGCGGTCGTAGCGCTTGATTTCCGAGTCAAGAGCGTCGAGAAGCCTCCGGTAGTTGGCGAGCCCGGTGAGCGGATCGGTGACCGCCAATTGGCGCACGTATTCATCGGTGCGCTGGTGTTCGGTAAATTCGGCGGCAAGCGTCATGGCCGTTACGGCCATGACGCCAATGAAGGATTGCAACAGCAGCAGAGAAGTGTTTTGAGACTCTCCTCCAAATGGGCCAAACCCGTGCGACGTGCCCCAAGTAGCAATCGCCGCCAACAAGAAAATGACAGTGGCCGTTTTACGGCGGCCAAACCGGAACCCCGCCCAAATCAAAAAAGGAATGCAAAGGTATTCCAAGGGATAGTTTTTCAGCGAGGCTTGAAAACGGCCGCCGAAGACGAACCAACCGGTGAAAATAAGCCCTAGAAATAAGAGAGCCAGCTCGATGAGTTGTTTGCGAGTCCAATGCAGGCGGGGATTCT
The DNA here is from genome assembly GCA_035603095.1 of Candidatus Acidiferrales bacterium. Lineage (GTDB taxonomy): Bacteria > Acidobacteriota > Terriglobia > Acidiferrales > UBA7541 > Acidiferrum. Next base: position 20,487 of record DATNLB010000452.1, on the reverse strand, counting down.
CCCACCAGAGGATCACTAAGGGAGTGACGACCACAGCGCCGACTGCGTCCCCGAGCCACCAGGTTGACCAGATGGAGCCGTAAATGGCCCAACTGGCGAATCCCGCCAGTGCCAGAGTGGTGACGCCGATGGTGGCGCTGACGGCAGTGCCGACCACGCCAGCAAGGAAGGCAAATTTGAAAACGTCCTGCGCCCGTTCAAAGACTTTCCGGCCGGCAGCAAAGCGAGTGACCAGATAGCAACCGACCACACCTTCGAGGGTGTTTCCCACAGAAATGCCGAGCGAGGTGGCGAGGGAACCGGCAGTGGTCCAGTTTACGAGGAACGCCCCGGCCAGAATGGCGGGCCATACGCGGTAGCCGAGGATGAGGAAGGCGGCGAGCGCGATGCCCGTGCATGGCCAAACGGCGGTGGCACTGGCATTCACAAACGCCAGTTTTAGCCCAAGCTTGCCGGCCGCAAAGTAGACTGCGGCCAAGACCGCAAGAGCAGCGAGATCTTTTAGAAATCGCGAACGGACCATATTCGGCTCACCGATTCGCCAGGGCTGTGCGCTAACCGTGAGTCAGACGGAGGTCGCCCCAAAACGGGACAGCCCGGACGACTCTGCCTAACTATTTATTCTACAAAGGCTTCCAGGGAGGGGACAAGAAGAAGCAACCCAATTTGTCATATCGATTAAGGGCCATAGCCAACAGTTTGATATTTCATTTTCAGGTTAATGGCACCAAACCCGGGAGGCTGTTTGGCCCCGGCATTCGCGGGGAAGGATCAGGGCCGGATTCCGGTGCCGATAACGATTTCGAGAGGCATATTTAATTCCTTGCCGTTCCAGAATTTCTTGAGCGCGGCCAGAATTTCGGCTTTGGCCTGAGTTTTTTTCTCGGCAGTGAGTTGGTCGATGAGCGGGCGGAAGGGCGCAGCGACTTCGGTGAACTGCTCCCAGTATTCTTCGACGGATGATGCCCAACGCCCGGCGACGATACGGTCTTCCTCATGGACATTGCTGAAGCCAGCCGCTTCCAGCGCGCGCCGCAGGCGGTCCCGTTCGCCGAACATGAAGAGACTCGGGGCATCCGGATCGGGGGGAGGAGGAGGCACCGGAACGTGTTTCAGGACGATGCCTGCCGTGGTGGTGAAGAAGGGCTGCTCCTTTTTTCCCCAGGCAACGAACGCCGCGCGACCGCCGGGCTTGAGCACGCGGTAGCATTCGTGGAGCGCTTTGGGGAGATCGGGAAAAAACATGACGCCGAAGCGGCAGGTGAGAACGTCGTAGGATTTGTCCGCAAAGGGGAGCGACTCGGCGTTGGCTTCGCGGAATTCGATGTTGGTCAGGCCTTTTTTGCGAGCGAGTTCTTCGGCAAGCGACATCATGCCCGGGCCCAGGTCGGTCGCGGTCACGCCACCGGAGGGAGCCACTTCCCTGGCGATGGAGAGCGCAGGATCGCCGACGCCGCTGGCGAGATCGAGAACGCGCATGCCGGGGCGAAGATGGGCGGCCTCCATAATGGCTTTGGTAGCGCCCTGCGTGAACGTGGCGATCTGGGCGTGCCATTTGCGCCAAGCGGCCACGGTCCTGTCGCCGGTCCACTCCTGGTGAAGGTGCTCGCGGAACTTCTGGACTTTTGCCGGATCAGGCGCGCTCATGAGTGACCTCCACAGCAGGGAAGTGTATCAGTGTGATCGAGAGTGCGTCAGCGTTTCCAGAATTTCATGACGGCGGAGTAGTCGAGGTCTTCCTTGGACGCGCCTTTGACGTAGTTGTAGGTCTCGCGGGCGGCGGCGGTGGCAGGCAAAGCGACGCCGAGCTGATTGGCGAGGTCAAGCGCGAGGCCGAGATCCTTGTGCATCAGGCGCAGAGGGAAGCTCGGGACGTATTCGCCTTTGAGCAGATTCGGCGCCTTCACGTCCAGGACACCGGAGCGGGCCATGCTGGATTGCAGGACTTCGACGAGCTTTTCGCCCTGAAGGCCGGCGCCGGTAACAAGAGCGAGAGCTTCGGCGAGGGCATCGACCTGCAGCGCGAGGATCAGGTTCATCGCCAGCTTGATGGTTTGCCCGGCGCCGTGAGGGCCGAGGTGAAAAAGCTTCTTGCCCATCACGCTGAGGATGGGCTCGGCGTCTTTCAGCGTAGCCGCGTCACCGCCGATCATGAAAATCAGCTCACCTTTCTTGGCGCCCCAATCTCCGCCGGTCACGGGCGCGTCGAGAAAACGCACGCCGCGTTCCGCGCAGGCGGCGGCAATTTTGCGGGCAAGCGCCGGAGAAATTGTGCTGGAATCGACGTAGGTGCTGCCGCGCTGCAGCGCCAGCATGGCGCCGCTCGGTCCCCAGAGAATTTCTTCGAGGGCGGGAGGATCGCTGACCATGGTGAGGAGAAAGTCCGAGGAAGCGGCGACTTCCTGCGGAGATTTGGCGAGTTTCGCGCCTGCGGCAACGAGTTCCTCGGCGCGCGAGGCCGTGCGGTTCCAGACGGTAAGAGTGTAGCCAGCCTTGATCAGATTCATGCCCATAGGGCGACCCATCAGGCCGAGACCAATAAGTCCAATTTTTTTGGGAGCTGCGGCGGATTCCAAAGAATGCCTCCTCGAAAGCAACGTGCGTAAAGCGCATCGGTGATGTCGGTGAAAGAGGAGACGATTGTAGCCGAATTGCGAGATGGAAGCAGCGACGATGGAGAGAGCACAACTGGGTGGGTCAGACGGCAAAGGACGAGAGGGTCAGACGCGGGAGGGTAGATTTTGCAGGGGGACCAGCCATTTATCGAGTTCCCGGCTGAGCAATTTGAAATCGATGGGTTTTGATATGCAAGCGTTGCAGCCGGACTGCAGGAATCGTTGTTGTTCGGTCACCATGGCGTGGGCGGTTACCGCGATGACGGGGATGCCAGAGAATCCCGGCTGCTGGCGCATCCAGGTGGCGAGGGAAAGTCCGTCCTCATTGCCCAGCTGCACGTCGAGCAAGACGGCGTCAGGTTGCTGGCCATGGAGCAGGCGTTGCGCGCTGCCCAGATTCTCCGCACTAAGAACAGCGTACCCTTGCGCTTCGAGCCAATCGCAAAGCAGCTCTCGATTAAGGGCGTTGTCTTCGACAACAAGAATACGATGCATCAGACCTTCTCCGGTGGAGCCAAGGAAACCACCCGGCTGAGCTGCTTGATGAGTGCTTCTTGCCACGGTTCTTGTTTGCGCAGCAGGGATTCGGCGTTAGCGCGAAGGAATCTTTGCTCGTCCGGGGTCAAATCCTTGCTGGTAAGGATGAAGACGGGAAGATCGGCGGTGCGGGGGCTGGCGCGCCATTCCCCGAGGAGTTCGAAACCGCTAGCTCCGGGCAACACCAAATCGAGGAGTACGAGTTCGGGTTTGTTCGCGGCGACCTGGGCGCGGGCTTGCGCGCCATCCGAGGCCGTGGCGACGGCGTAACCCTGGGCAGTCAGCATTTCAACGATGAACTCGCGGGTGGCGGTGTCATCTTCGACGACCAGGATGGGGCGCGTTCGCTTCGGCGACGGGTGAATACCGGCGCGACGTTGAAGTGCTGCCAGGAGAGTGGCCTTATCCACTGGTTTGACGAGATATTCGTCGGCACCGAATAAAGTTCCCATGCCGGGTTGATCGACCATGGACACGACGATCAAGGGAATATGCGAAGTGCGAGGGTCACGCTTCAACTGCGACAAAACTTCCCAGCCGTTTTTCGGCTTCATGACGATATCCAAAGTGATGGCGCCGGGCTGGAATTGCACGGCCAGTTCCAAAGCGTTTTGCGGCTCTGGACACACTAGCGTTTCATAGCCGGCCGAGACCAATTGCGTTTGAATGAGTTGGGCGGCGGCGCGATCGTCTTCAATGACCAGGACGCGTGGCAGGCGGACGCGAGTCCCAGCCGGCGGTGCCGGATGGGGAAGCGCAGCTTGAATCGCCACAGCAACGGGAAGAGAGAAATAGAAACAACTTCCCTTGCCTACTTCGCTGTCCAAAGTGAGCTGGCCACCGTGCAATTCGACCAGGCGATGAGTGATGGCAAGGCCAAGGCCCGTGCCCTCGGTTTTCTTGCCGGATTCATGAAGACGATAGAAGGCTTCGAAGATGCGCTGCTGTTCGGCGGGAGGGATGCCAGGCCCATCGTCGCGCACTTCGACGCGAACGCGTCCGCCGGCCAAGTGCGCTCTGAGTTCGATGTTGCTGCCTTTTGGAGTGAACTTGATAGCGTTGCCGAGCAGGTTCATCAACACTTGCTTGATCCTGACGGAATCGGCGCGCACGACTAAGCCGGGTTGGGAGTTTTTCGATAAGGACTGCGATTTCTTGTCCGCCAGCGGCCGCATCACGCTAAGGACCTCGCCAAAAATCGTTTCCACCCGCAGGCTTTCGTTGGTCAATTCCATGCGGCCGGCTTCAATCTTGGATAAATCCAGAATGTCGCTGATGAGCGTGAGGAGGTGCTTGCCGCCGGTATGAATGTGCTCGACGTAGCGGCGCTGGCGATCGTTGAGCGGGCCGTAGGCTTCGTCGGCGAGCAGATCGGAAAAACCGAGGACGGCGTTGAGCGGGGTGCGCAACTCATGACTCATGGTGGAAAGGAATTGGTCCTTGAACCGGCTGCCGCGCTCGGCTTCTTCCTTTGCGCTCAGGAGTTCCTGATTGGTGGCCTCCAGGCGGCGGTTGGCTTCCTGGACTTCCGCCGCGCGCTGATAGATCTCCGCTTCCATTTGGCCCGCGTGCGTGCGCAGCTCTTCGGCAACTTTTTCCTGCGCCAGTTCTTGGTGTTTGAGGCGAATGAATTCCGTGACGTCCTCGACGCGGTGGATGATGTAGAGGACTTTTCCGGTCGGCCCTAGGACGGGGGAATTGACCGGGCTCCAATATCTCACCTCAAAGCCGCCGCCTTCCGATTCCGGCTTGCGGATGTCGTACTTCTGCACCGCCATGGCGTCGGAGGTTTTATCTTGGAGCACGCGCTGCAGGGAGGTGCGCAGGTTGCGGACGCCGGTGGCCGAAGGATCATTGGGATTGTCCGGGAAGACTTCGAAGACGCCGCGGCCCAGGATATCTTCGCGCTTGGTCATGGTGGCGTGGAGGTAGGCGTCGGTAACGGCCTTGATGGTGAAGTCCGGCGCGAGAACAAGATACAGCCCGGGCGTTGATTGAAATAACGCCTGGAAATCGGGCGGTGTAGAGGATACGGATGAGCTTGTCATTAATTATTCCCAGGAGAGATCACTCAACTGGCAGAGTAGCGTTACGTTGTGCAAAGGACAATGGTCCTCGGTCTCTTACTGAGCTTACTTATAAAGGGTAGGGAAGCTGAGGTTTGATAGGGCGCCGACGGCGTTGATCAAGCAGTCTTCGGACGCCGGGGGAGAGGGAGGACACTGGGGGCGCCACCGACCGAAGCGGTAGCGGCGGCACTGAGAGGCTTGTCGCCAGGCTTGGACGCAACATGAGCTTCGGAGGCAGATTGGGGAGCGGCGGTAGCGGAGACGCCGTTTACGGAAGCGCCGGCATCGGGTTTTTCTTCGATGCGTACCAAATACTGGTAAGGGATTTCCCATCGGAAGTGCTTTTGCTGTCCGCGCTGTTCGAAATGCTGTTCGAGGAAGATGGAACGGCCGGAATCGGCGACGAAAATGCCGGAGGCGGGCAGAAGGATATCGCCGGCGCGATATTGCACCTCGACTCGACGCCCGAGAAAAGAGGAGTAGCGAGCCATCCTGCACCCAGTTTCGGCGGGGGGTAGTTACAGGGTCAATAGTACGGAAGGACCCCCTACCGAGGATTGTGGAAAAAGTGGGAGGGGCCCCTAAGCATAGAGAAAAAGCGGACCAGGAAAGACTCAATACCGTGGCGTGGAAGCCTCCTGAAAGACGCGGACGAAAGCGAATTGCTTGACATTTTGCTGAGAGAGGCTATTGTCGGCGTTCCGGGATTCGATTGGAAACGGCGGAAAAAAGTCCGGTACGAGGAATGGCCAGAGTGGAGCGCCGCGCTCGGGGGAATAAGCCCGGCGGCGCGGGAGTTCATTCAGGTAACTCGCAGGATCGGTGCAAAGAGGTCTTCCTTCATGCCGGAAGTGAACGAAACGGTGGTTGCGGGGCTGACCGCCTATTACGAATATATTGCGGCGGAGTTGCATAAGTGGGTGGGCCCGCTTTCGAACGAACAGTTTTGGCGCAAGCCATACCCTTACGGGAACAGCGTTGGACACCTGGTGCTGCACATGACCGGCAATCTGAACTATTACATCGGAGCTCGCGTTGCCGAGACGGGATACGTGCGCGACCGCGACCGGGAGTTCACGGACGGGCAGCCACCGCGGAAGGACGAAGCGCTGGGAGCGTTTGACCGCACGATGGCGATGGTGGCGGCGACGATTCGAAAGCAGAGCGCGGCAGACTGGGGAAAGGCGTATACGGCCGAACGGGAGCCGGAAGCCGCGGATCGTTTCCAAATTTTCGTGCGTTGTGCGGGGCATGCGTATCATCATGTAGGGCAGATCATTTACCTGAGCCGCGAGTTGGCGAGAACTTAAGGCCAGGAGGCAGCGCCGGCGCGGTGCCGAGTGTGGCATCGCCAAGGCGAGAAGTGAAACGCGAGTGGCCGAACAGAGGCAACTAACGAAGGGCAAAGCTGCCCTTTTGCTGGTGCTGTCCGCCGCAGGCGCGATTGCGTCTGCAACGCTGCTGCATGGCTGGCACATCTACCTGGGATTTGCCGTCGTGGGAATTGTTCTGTTCATCGGATTCACCCGCTGGAACCGCAGGTAATGAGTTCACGTCTCTTTGCAATAGATGGGAGTATGCAGAAATGCGAAAGGTGGCTTTGATCCCTGTTGCGTTGGCGGCGTACGGGTTGCTGGTGCTTTCCGCTGGGGCGCAGGAGACGGGGAAGGCCGCGCAGGCAGCGGCTTCGGCGACGCCCACCATCGACCAGTCGCTGGAATGGAAAGCTGCGTTCAATCCGAAGATTTCGCCGGATGGGATGCGCGTGGTTTACGAGCTGCAGAAGACGAATTGGGAAGAGAATGCGTTCGAACGAAACTTGTGGATCGCCGACGTCGCCACGGGCGAATCGCATGCGCTGACGTCCGCAAAAAAATCGAGCACCAACGCGGGGTGGTCACCGGACGGGAAATGGATCGCGTTTCTTTCCGACCGGCCGGGACAAATCACGGGAACGCCCGACGGCAAGAAACAGCTCTATGCGATTTCTGCCGATGGCGGCGAAGCGCAGCAACTCACCAAGGTTGAAAACGACGTCAACGCGTTGGAGTGGGCGCCGGATTCGAAACGAATCGCTTTTTCGATGACGGATCCGGAGCCGAAAACGCTGAAGGACCGTAAGGAAAAATACGGCGAATATTCGGTGGTTCACGCTGACTACCAGATGATGCATCTTTGGACCACTGAGGTTCCCGGCGGTGGCGCACCTGTGGCGGAACCGAAGCGGCTGACGGACGGCGATGGATTCAGCGTGGGAGAGTTTTCGTGGTCGCCCGACGGAACGCGCATCGCGTTTAGCGCGCAGAGAGATGCCGACCTGATTTCTTCGGAAACAGCGGACCTGTACGTGGTGGTGCTGAGTGACGGCGTGGTGAAGAAAATTGTGAGCACGCCCGGGCCGGATACAAATCCGAAATGGTCGCCCGATGGGAAAAAGATTGCGTTCGAAACAGCGGCGGGCGCGAAATATTACTACTACACGAATACGAAGATCGCGGTGGTGGCCGCGGAGGGCGGGACGCCGCAGATTTTGACGGAAACTTTTGATGAAGATCCGGGACTCATCGGCTGGGGACCGGATGGAATCTATTTCGCGGCGGAACAGAAGACCTATGCGCATCTCTTCCGGCTGAATCCGGAGACGAAGGCGATCGAGAAATTAAGCGCTCCCGATCACCTGGCGGCCTTCTCGTTTTCGCTTTCGCGCGATTGCAAGGAAGTGGCGTATCGCGCGGCGCTCGAGAATCAATACGCCGAGGTGTTCACGTCCAGCATCGCGCCGTGGCGGGGCAAGAAGCTGACGGCGATGAGCGATCAGCTCAAAGGATTCGCGCTGGCGCACCGCGAAGTGATTTCGTGGAAATCGGCGGACGGCACCACGATTGAGGGAGTGCTTTACACTCCACCCGATTTCAGCATGAAGAAAAAATATCCCCTGCTGGTGGTGATTCATGGGGGGCCGACGGGAGTGGATCAGCCAATCATCGGCGCGGACCGTTACTATCCGATCGAGCGGTTTGTGGCCAAGGGGGCGCTGGTGCTGCGGCCAAATTACCGCGGTTCGGCGGGCTACGGCGAAAAATTCCGCGGGCTGAACGTGCGTAATCTTGGCGTCGGCGACTATGCCGATGTCATTTCCGGAGTGGATGCGCTGATCGCGAAAGGCTGGGTGGACAAGGAGCGCATGGGATCGATGGGCTGGAGCCAGGGCGGGTACATTTCGGCGTTCATCACCGCGTCGAGCGACCGCTTCAAGGCGGTTTCCGTCGGCGCGGGAATTTCCGATTGGATGACGTACTACGCTAATACGGACATCACGCCGTTCACGGCACAATATCTGCATGCCACGCCGTGGGACGATCCGGAAATTTACAAGAAGACTTCCCCGATCAGCTACATCGCTAAGGCCAAGACGCCGACGCTGATCCAACACGGCGAGAATGACCGCCGCGTGCCGATCCCCAACGCCTACGAACTGCGGCAGGCACTCGAGGACCGCGGTGTGCCGGTGAAAATGGTGGTGTACAAGGGATTCGGACACGGCATCACCAAACCGAAACAACAACGTGCGGTGATGGAAGAAAACGAAAAGTGGTTCGCGCAGTATATCTGGGGCGAGAAACCGCAGGAACCGAAGACCCCTGAGCCGAAAGCGGAGGAGAAGAAATCAGCAGCAGCGGTAAATCCTTAAGTCCGGGAGCGGCTGGAGGTCGGGTTCGACCCACGCTTCGCGGGCGGCGGCAGTCTGCAGGAGTTCTTTCGAATAATATTTGGCGAGAAGGTTCGTGTCCTTCAGTTGCGCATGGGCGATGAGGAACCGTTCGAACGTGTATCCCTCAGGTGTTTCCACCAAGGCGGCAGCAACCAGGCGCATCCAAGCCAGCGTAAGCGTGTGATGGTATTTCTGCGTCGCCCCATGGTGATTCGCGAACCGGCGAATGCCTTCCGACATGCGTTCTGCGGCGCGCGATGCGTCGGCAGATTTTAGGTAGAGCCAGGCGACGTGGAGGTGTTCCCGGTGGTGAAAGAGATCGGCGGGAAACGATAGATCCTCGAAAGCGCGAAGAAAGTCCACGTCGCTCCACGCGGAAGCGCCGGAGGTGAATTTGGATTCGGGCATTTGAGTTTGGAAATTCTTAGAGATTCGTGCTCCTTTGATTGTACTACGTCTCCAGCTTGAAGCGGGAGGAGGCCAGGCGATAGAGGCGGCGCCACAGCAGGCGGTTAATGAGCACGACGACGGTGGCCATGATGAGCGTCGAAGCCAGAAGGACGTCGAAGCGGCCGGAGTCGCTGGCGCTGCTGATGGTGCTCCCGAGGCCGGCGGTCGAAACAATTCGTCCCTGGAAATGAAAATATTCCGCGACGATGCTGGCGTTCCACGCGCCGCCGGATGCGGTCACCATGCCGGTGACGAGGTACGGGAAAATGCCCGGCAGGATGAGGTGGCGCCAGCGGTCCCAGGAGCGGAAACGGTAGATTTGCGCGGCTTCCTTGAGGTCCGTGGGAATGGCCATGGCGCCGGCGATGACGTTGAAAAGGATGTACCACTGCGTGCCGAGGAGCATCAGAAGCAGGGCGGCAATCTCGAGGCCGCCGCGGAGGCGAAGCAGGAAAAGAAGAATAATCGGAAAGAGGGCCGTGGCTGGAATGGAAGCGGCCATCTGCACGAGCGGCTGCGCGATGCGCGCCAAGCGAGGATTCGAACCGATGGCAACGCCGGCGGGAACGGTCCAGAGCGCGCCGAGGATCAGCGCGGTGTTGACACGCAGGAAAGTCAGCGCGGCGCTTTCCAGAAGCTCGTCATAGTCTTCGCGATGAAGACCGGACAACTCGCGGACCGCGTGGAAAACCGCGAATCCCAGACCGACTAAAACGCCTGCAGCGAGAAGATAGCCAATCCAACGGCGCAAGAGGTTCTGTTTTGGAGTGGAAAAGGCTTCCGCGGCGCGGCGGGCGCCGAGAGTGAACGTAAGCGTGAGCCAGTGGAAGACGGGCTGAAGGATGAGGCGGTACAAGCGGAGGACGATGGAAGCGCGGCCGATAAGATTGAGCAAAGTAGATGGTGCGGCGCCGGAACTTTCGACCTGTTCGAACTTGAATTTGTCCGCCCAAACGATGATGGGCCGCCATACCAGTTGATCGAGGAGAACGATGACGGCAATCATCGCCGCAACGCCCCAGAGAATCGCGCGCGTGTTGCCATGGCTCGCCGCCGTTTGAAGAAAAGAGCCAAGGCCGGGGAGGCGAAAGTCGCGATTGCCGAGGACGAACATTTCGCAGGCCATGAGAAAAAACCAGCCGCCGGCGACGGACATCATGGAATTCCAGACGAGGCCGATGGTGGAAAAGGGAAGGTCGAGCTCGGCGAAGCGCTGCCAGCGGCTAAAACGATAGATGACCGCGGCTTCGTGGAGTTCGCGAGGAACGGTTTTGAGCGAGGAATAAAAACTGAAGGCGATGTTCCAGACCTGGCCCGTAAAGATGAGCAGGATGGAGCCGAGCTCGACGCCGAGTTGGCTGTGCGGAAAAATTGCCACCATGGCGAGCATGACTCCCGGCAGGAAGCTGAGCACGGGGATGGACTGGAGAATATCCAGCAGCGGAACCATGATGATTTCGGCGCGCCGGGAGCTGGCCGCGACGTAGCCGTAGGCCAGAGCAAAAACCAGGCTCAACGCATACGCGACGCTAATTCGAGCGAGAGAATACAGAGCGTAGAGAGGGAGGACGTTGGGATTCTGCGAAATCTCGACGTGGGCATGGACGGGACCGAGCCAGGAGCGGCCGATGGCATAGACGCCAAAAATCGCGGCGCAGACAAATAAAAAAACGCCGATATCGATGAGGAACGCCCAGCTCCAGCGCGAGCCGGCGGGCCGCGTCACCGTCGGAGGGAGCGGCGTGGCCTGGGCAGTCGAGGGAGTGAGATCCGGCACGGGGGCGTCAGGCCTCGGTCAGCGTTAGCTTGCCGGTGGCGGCGTCGTAATCGAAAATTTCGGCGTAACGGCCCCACTGGATGGCAGTTTCGAGCTGGCGGCGGGATTCTTCCTCACCAAAGTGCTCGTCGAGCAGGTCGCGGAAAAATTCTTCGGACAGAGTGCGGTTGGATTTAGCTTTGAGCGCTTGCTCCATCTGGCGGAGCAGCGGAACATTCGCGAGAGCGGCTTTGCGAAAGATCGCTTTACGCGCCTGAATATCGGCTTGCGCAAATGCCTGGCCCTCCGCGGTGATGACGGCGTCGCCTTCTTCGACGCGAAGCATTCCGAGGAGAACAGCAGTATCCACAGTCGGAAGGAGTGCATCAACCTCGAGACTCAGTTCATCGGCGAGACGATGGAGATCAACGCGTCCACCGTGGTCGGCCAGAATCTCCAAGAGGCCGGCCATGCCGCCGGGGCGGGTATGTGGCAGCATGATGGTCTTCGACCGCGTTAGCGTTCCGGGACCAAAGGTGCGAGGCGGAGCGGTATCGTCCTTGTGAGCTGGCTGCGTAAGGATGCGGTAGATCGAATCGACCAACTCGAGGAAGTGGGGGCCTTTGCGGTCGCGCGGATGCGAAAGGTCAACTTTGAAGTCCGCGTGGATGTGCGCGGGGTTGCGTCCGAGAACGATGATACGGTCTGCGAGGACGACGGCTTCTTCGATATTGTGAGTAACGATGAAAATCGCGCGCGTGGGAATTTTGTGGCCGAGCCAAAGCTCAAGGAGCTCGCCTCGGAGGGTTTCCGCGGTGAGGACGTCAAGCGCGGAGAACGGTTCGTCCATGAAGAGAACTTCGGGCTCGACGACGAGGGCGCGGGCGACGCCGACACGCTGCTTCATGCCACCGGAGAGTTCCTTGGGGTAGGCGATCTCAAAACCGTCGAGGCCGACGGCGTCGATGATGCGCAGGGAGCGCTTGCGGCGTTCGACGGGAGGCATGCCGCGGGCCTCGAGAGGGGCTTCGACGTTTTCGAGAACGGTGAGCCAGGGAAAGAGCGCGAAACTTTGAAAGACAATGGAAACGTTAGGCGATTCGTCACCGACCGGATGGCCGTGCCAGTAGACGGAGCCGGCGGTGGCCGGAGATAGACCGGTCAACATGCGAAGCAGAGTGGACTTGCCACAACCGGAAGGGCCGAGGAGCACCAGGACCTGGCCGGGATAGATGGCGAGATCGGTGGGAGCGATAACCTGGATGCGGCTGCCGTCGGGCTGCGGGTAAGATTTCTCCAGCTTGCGCGCTTCGATAATCGGAATGGGAGCGGGTGCGATGTTTGCGGCGCTCATGAGCGCGTGTATTATCGCTCAACTGCCGCGTGGCCGCACAGGACGGGAGGAGAAATGACGGCTTATTTCGAGCGCAGTTACAATGGCATGAATACTGCATGACATCTTCCGCCGAACACTCAAACAAAATCGATGTAAGCGTGGGATTTCGCGGGTGGCTGCTCGCGCTGGGCGTTTCCCTGGCGACGGCGTTGCTCTTGATCGCGCCGTCTTTTTGGCTGGGGAACGCTTCGGGGCACGATTTCGGATTTCACGCTGCTTCGTGGCTGGACGCCGCGGGGCAGTGGAAAGAAGGGATCTTTTTTCCGCGGTGGACGGAATGGGCGAATTACGGGTTTGGCGAGCCGCGGTTTATTTTTTATCCGCCGCTGTCGTGGATGCTGGGGGCGACGCTGGGCTTTGTGCTTCCCTGGAATGCGGTGCCGGGAATTTTCATCGTCATGGCGCAGACGGTGGCGGGACTTTGTTCGTTTGCGCTGGCGCGGCGATTTCTGCCCGTGAGCGCGGCGCTCTTTGGCGCGGCGTGTTATGCGGCAAATCCGTATGCGCTGCTGATCGTTTACATGCGCAGTGATTTTGCGGAATTGCTGGCGTGCGCGCTGATGCCGCTGGTGGCGCTGACGGCATTGCAACTATGCGGGCTGCGGGAGAATCGCCGGCGTTCCCTGCCGCGAGCGATGGGGTTTTTTGCAGTGGCGTTCGCGGGGGTGTGGCTCTCGAATGCGCCGGCCGGGGTAATCGCGAGCTACAGCGTGGCGATTATTTTTGCGTGGGTGGCGGTGGAGGAGAAATCTTTGCGGCCGTTGTGGCGCGGCGCCGGCGGATTGGCATTGGGTTTTGGATTGACGAGTTTTTATCTTTTGCCCGCTGCGTACGAGCAACGCTGGGTGAACATCGCGCAGGCGCTTTCGTCAGGCTTGCAACCCTCGGACAACTTTCTCTACACGATGGTCAACGATCCAGAACATAACGTGTTCAATTGGATCGCCTCGAGCGTGGCGATCCTGCTCGTGGTGATGACGGGGATCGTGGGAATTGCGGCGCACCGAAAAACGGCTCAGGCAGCGGAGGGCAGTGAGACAAGAAAATTGTGGCGCGTGCTGCTGCTGCTATCCGCGGCGGCGACGATTCTTATGATTCGCCCCAGTGCAGTTTTTTGGGAGCACCTTCCCAAGCTGCGCTTCGTGCAGTTTCCCTGGAGATGGATGGCGGTCCTCGCGGTGCCGTACGCCTATTTCCTGGCGGCTGTGGTGGCGCGCCGGCGCGTGTTGTGGATCTGGGGCGCGGCCGTGATCGTGGTTATTGGCGGGACGGCTGCTTTTCTCGTTCGGAGCGCGTGGTGGGATTCCGAAGACATCCCGGTCTTGCAGGAAGCGATTGCCAACGATCAGGGTTTTGAAGGTACGGACGAATACGATCCGGCGGGTGATGATCACTATAATTTGACGGAAAAAACGCCGCGGGTACAGATTCTGCCAGTTGAGGATGCTGAAGCAAGCGCGCCGAAAGCGGAGGTTCGTATTGCGCGCTGGAGTGCGGAAGAAAAAGACTTGCGGGTGACTTCGAGCCAGCCGCTGCGAGTGGGGCTGCGGCTGCTCAACTATCCGGCGTGGCGCGTGGAGGTGAACGGCAAGGCAGTGACGCCGCAGCACGCGGAAACAAACGGCCAAATGATCCTGCCGCTCTCTCCGGGGCCGCAGCGCATCACGGCAAAGTTTGTGCGCACGCGGGATCGGAAACTTGGCATTGCCCTTTCCCTGGTGGCAATGCTGACACTTCTTGCGCTCTTAAACGCCGGTGGCTTGCGGCTACTCTCGGCAAGTCCTTGAGCCCCTTATCAGAACGTTGAGAGTTGAAAGTTAAAGGTTGAGAGTCGACAGGACAATCCAATTAATGCTGCCCTCCCCCTGGGTTTTTTGTAAGCGTGCATAGCGGATCTGGCGTCCACAAACTAACTGCACTACTCGTATCGGAGCGCCTGGGTCGGCGCAATCCGGGAGGCCCTTCGCGCGGGCACGTAGGCCGCCAGCATGGTCACCAGAAACAACGACGGCACGACGATGATATAGGCCAGGATGTCTATGCCGCCAGCGTTGAACAGCATGGAATTCATGAGCTGCTCGAGGGCGAAACCCATCGCCAGCCCGATCACCGTTCCCACCCCGACCAGCACAATGCCCTTGCCCATGACCAGGCGCAGCACGTCCGCGCTCGCCGCGCCAAGGGCGATGCGAATGCCGATCTCGCGGGTTCTGCGGCTCACGTTGTACGCCACCAATCCATACAAACCGGCGACGGCCAGCAGGAGGCCCACCCCGCCCATGGCACCGACCAGCTTCATCGCAATTCGTGGCCCTTCCACAGCCTGGTTCAGGTAGTAGTCCTGGTAAGCCATGGTGTGCAACATCGGCAGGTTCGCATCGAGCGCCCGGACAATGTCCTTCACGGGCTGGACCAATTGCAGCGGATCGCCGCTCGAACGCAACATCAAGACCATACGCGCGACAGGATGCTGGGCCAGCGGCATATATACGAAATCCATGGGCTTTTCGATGGACCCTTGATACTTGATGGTCTGCGCGACGCCTACAATCTCAACTAGCGTGCCGGCGCGGCCATCGAGCCGGATGCGTTTGCCCACCGCATCCTCTCCCGGCCAATAATGTTTCGCGAACTGCTCATTCACGACGGCGACACGCGGGGCTCCCGCGGTATCAGACGCCAGGAAGCCGCGGCCACGCAAAATCGGAATCCCCATGGTCTCGAAGTATCCTTCATCAATCGTATCCATCGTCGAATTAAAATTCTCTCGTTCGCGCGGCATCTGAAATCCGTCCGGCACGAAGGCGATACCGTCAAAGTCGTCGGTTCCGAGCGGAATGTTCTGGGTGAGAGCCTCGCTCTGAACTCCGGGCGCTTGCCGCACACGCTCGGCCAGCAGCTTATAGAACTGTTGCGTCTGAGCGGCGTTGTACTGCACCAGACGCGGATCGAAGCTGGCCATCAGCAGATGATCTTTCGCGAAACCGGTGCCCTCCAACAAGGTATGCTGGAAACCCCGGACCATCAGGAAAGCCGCGGTCAGCAGCATCAGGGACGTGGAAACCTGAGCCACCACCAGCACATTCCGTCCCCATAGGCGTTTGCGACCGGGCACATCCACGTCGGCCGACTTGAGTCCATTCACCAGGTCCACGCGCGTGCTTTGCAGCGCGGGCGCCAGCCCGCAGAGGAGCGCGCTCAAGGCGGACAAGGCGAGGCTTATTAGGAGCACGCGCGTGTCCATCCGGAACGGGATCGAGAATGGCAAGTCGGTCATAAATATTACATTCTGAAAACTCTGAAACCACTGCAAGACAGCGTACCCGATGGCGACCCCGGCCAATCCACCCAAGGACGCCAGAATCAGGCTCTCCGTCAACAGCAGCCGGATGAGCCGGAAACGCCCGGCGCCAATCGCCAACCGTACGGCGATTTCGCGCGTTCGCGCGCGGGCGCGGCTCAGAAGAAGTCCCGCAACGTTGGTGCACGCCACCAGCAGGACCGCCAGCGCAAGGATCACAAAGATCACGCCGAATTTCCAGTTAAGGTCTTCTCGAGTCCGCGTTTCGAACTGGGTGTATACCGCCGCGCCGCGGCTGCGATTGACCTTGGGATACTCGCTCTCGAAGTTCTGCGCGAGCACGGCGAGTTCATTCCGCGCCTGCTGGAGCGTCGTGCCCGGTTTCAAGCGCGCCTTTACACTCAACTCGCGATCGTCGCGGTCCTCGAAAAAATTCTTCTGGAGGTTGGTTGAAAACACCCGCGCCATCGCCAGCGGCATGTAGAAGTCGGGATGCCCGAATACCAGCATCCCGGGGAAGGTTTCGGGAGCCACACCAATCACCGTGAAGTCCGTGCCGTTCAGGCGAATCGTCCTGCCGAGGACGGAAGGATCGTTAGCGAAGTCGTGCTTCCAGAAGTCCGGCCCGAGCACCGCCACGGCATTGCGACCGGGCACTTGGTCTTCGTCCTGCCGGAAACCGCGCCCCAGCCGCGGCTCCACGCCGAGCACGTGGAAGTAGTTACCGGAAACCATCATCCCGCCCCGGACCCGTGGCGTGGCTCCGGGTTCAGCACTGAAGCCGACAGCCTCCATACCTGCGTTGGCGATCACGCCGTCGTAGCTCTTCGTTTTGTCGCGGATGTCCAGGTATTCGCGATAGGAGAAATCGTCGAGGTTAGTATCGTGCGTGGTGCTCGCCAGAGTAACGATGTCGCTCGAATGCGGCACGGGGTAAGGCCTAAAAATCAGCGCATCGACCATACTGAAAGTCGCCGAGGTCATCCCGATGCCCAGCGCGAGCGTGATCACCACGAACGCGGTAAGTCCGGACGTGCGATGCAGGCTGCGGATCGCGAAGCGCGCGTCGTCGAGGAAATCCGTCAACCAATGAATGCGTCGCATGTCTCTCATCTCCTCTTTCCGTTGTTCCAGTCCGTCCATCGCGCGCAGCGCCGCATAGCGCGCCTCTTTTGGGGAAAGCCCATTGGCGATGCCTTCCGCGATTTTGTGCTCCAGGTGGAACTGCAGCTCCTCATCAAGCTCCCGCTCCACCCGGCGGCCGAGCAGAATAGACCTCAGCCGCAACCGCGCCGTGAAGCACCAGTGTTCCATGCGCATGACTTCTCCTAACCCTCTGAAAACTGGATGACGCGCGAGATGGCCGAGGACAGCCGCTGCCAGTTCGCCGCCTCCGATTCGAGTTGCTTTCTGCCCAGGCGGGTGAGCGAATAAAACTTCGCGCGCCGGTTATTCTCTGTCTGCTTCCACTCGGCCGCGATCCAGCCTTCCTGCTCCAACTTGTGCAATGCAGGGTAAAGGGATCCTTCGCTGACCTGCAGCACGTCTCCGGACATGGATTTCAGGCGGAGACTGATGGCCCAGCCGTGCAAGGGCTCCAGGGCCAGGATTTTCAGGAGGAGCAGGTCGAGGGTGCCTTGAACGAGATCGTTTGGTTTGCTCATATCGGTTTCCGAGATGAGTATACAAGATGCTCCTCTCGGTAAGCAAGGGGAAAGTCTTGGCAAGATTGCTCAGGCGCATGGGAGCAGTCCGGCTGGCGATTGCTGAGGCCAGGGAATCGTTTTGCGAAAGGTCCAGCACGGGGAGGATGACTTTATCTGCCCGTTCACGGCCCATTGGCTTTCCAGAAACGAGACGACCACCTTCCAAATCCGGTCGCGAATATTTTCTGGGGAATAAGATTGTGCCTCATTCGCGCATTTGACTGGCTGGTCCGCAATCCGCTACGGTAGTTGCGCAAATTGAGGCACAAGGCGTCCGAGGTGTCCGCATGAATTTCTTTCTGCTGGTGATCTCTTTTCCCGAGTGGCTGCCGCACTTCTCGTTCCTTGATACGCCGCACGCCAACGAAATGATGGCGCTCCGCTGGCTGCACCTGGTCTTCGGGATCATCTGGATAGGCTTGCTTTACTTCTTCAATCTGGTGCTGACGCCGGCGATGAAAAAATGCGATCCCAAGCTGCGAATCAAGATTTATCCGGAGCTGATGCCCGGCGCCATGGGCTGGTTCCGCTCGTCCGCGCTGGTAACGGTGATCGTGGGCATCCGCTACTTCACGATCCATCTGGCCGCGGATGCGAAACTTGCAGGGAACCGTTCGCTGATTGGCAAGTGGTTTGGCTGGTGGTTTCTCGTGTGGCTCGTCGCGTACGTGTTTATCTACGCGCTGCAGCTTCCGGCGAAAGGGATTCTCAATAGTCCCTGGGTGCGCGTGATTGGAGTTTCCATTGTGGTGATCGCAGCGTCGTGGCTCGTGCTGGCTTTGAATGGCGGGCCCACCGTTTCGAACGCGCATCTGACCATCAGCGTGGGCGGCGGGCTCGGGTTGCTGATGCTGCTGAATACCTGGGGAGTCATCTGGCGCGTGCAGAAGCGGCTCATCGCGTGGGCGCGCACCAGCGCGGAGGGGGGCGTGCCCATGCCGCCCGAAGCCGAGCGTCTGATGCGCTGGAACTATCTCACCGCGCGCACGTCGTTTTGGCTGTCGTTCCCGATGCTGTTCTTCATGGGCGCCGCGAGCCACTATCCGTTCCTGAGCACCGGTGCGCGATAAATTCAGCAGAAGGCTTTCATGACTGTCGAAACGAACTACAACGTACTGGCGACTGAAAACGGCGTGCCGGTCAAGGCCTGGACCAAGGGCGTGCAGCTCGAAGACCAGGCGCGTAAGCAGCTTCTGAACGTCGCGCAGTTGCCGTTTATCTTTAAATGGGTGGCGGCCATGCCGGACGTTCACTGGGGCATCGGGGCAACGGTCGGCAGCGTGATTCCGACGAAGGGCGCGATCATCCCGGCTGCGGTGGGCGTGGACATTGGCTGCGGCATGATGGCGGTGCAGACGGATCTGAACGCGCGCGATCTTCCGGATAACTTGAAGGGAATGCGCAGCGCGATCGAAAAGGCGGTTCCGCACGGGCGCACAAATCACGGGGGGCGCGGAGACGCGGGCGCGTGGCGGGAGATTCCCGCGCGCAACAACGAAGTATGGCAGACGCTCAAGCCGCGCTACGACGCGATTCTGGCAAAACACCCGAAGCTGGATCGCGGCAATCATTCGAATCACCTCGGCACGCTGGGCACCGGCAACCACTTCATCGAAGTGTGCCTGGATGAAGCGGAAAACGTGTGGTTCATGCTACACAGCGGCTCGCGCGGCGTCGGCAACCGCATGGGAAGCTATTTCATCGAGGTCGCGCGTGCGGACATGCAGAAGCTTTTCATCAACCTGCCGGACAAGGACCTGGCGTATCTCTCCGAGGGCACCGAGCACTTCGACGATTACGTCGAAGCCGTGGAATGGGCGCAAGACTTCGCGCGCTGGAACCGCCACTTGATGATGGAACAGATCGTTGGCGCGGTCCGCGATTCCGGCGAGGTACGGCCGTTCGCTGCCGAGCGGAAGGCCATCAACTGCCACCACAACTACGTGGCGCGCGAACGGCACTACGGCCAGAACATTCTGGTGACGCGCAAGGGCGCAGTGCGCGCGCGTGAAGGCGACATGGGAATCATCCCCGGAAGCATGGGAGCGCGTTCGTACATCGTTCGCGGCAGGGGAAATATGGAGAGCTTCATGAGCTGCAGCCACGGCGCGGGGCGCGCGATGTCCCGCACGGAAGCCAAGCGGCGCTTCAGCGTGGAAGACCACAAGCGGATGACCGCGGGCGTGGAGTGCCGCAAGGACGCCGAGGTCATCGACGAAACGCCGGCGGCATACAAGCCGATCGAGGCGGTGATGGCGGCGCAAAGCGATCTGGTGGAAATTGTCCACACTTTGCGCCAAGTCGTTTGCGTAAAAGGCTGAGCAGGGAACGAAAATGAAAAGGGAGGCGGGCCAGGTCGTCCCGCCTCCCTTCTTTCCCCTCTCGGGGAACCCGGCCAGTCAGACGGAGGGCGACCAGCCGGTCGTGTGTTGGCCTGCCTATATAATCCCGGAATGCAGAAAAAAGTTCCTGAGAAACCGGAAAAATTGAATAGAATTGCGGTGGAAATCCGGCGCCTGCCGCCTGGCGCGATACCCATGCCACGACCCTCACATCTCAGCCCCGATAACATATTGCGTTTTCTGCAAGTTAGAAGCGAGCCCGCGTCCGCGAGCGAGATCGTGGAGGGTCTCCATCTGAAAAAGGCCGACAATCGGCCGCTGTTCAAGATGCTTTCAAAGCTCAGGAAGCGCGGCGCCATCGAGGAATTACCCGGGGGACGATACCGACTGCCAAGCCGCAAGTCCGCACGAGAGGCGCCCGGCCAAAAACTGCCGCGGGACGCGATGCGGTCCGCGCAACGCTCAGGGCTCGCGGATCACGACGAAATAAAAGGACGGCTGGTGCTTCACCATGACGGCTATGGGTTCGTGGTACCGGATTCACCGATGCCGCAACTCGACGGCGATGTGTTCATCCCGCGCGATGGCATCCAGGATGCCATG
>DATNLB010000291.1:0-4379 GCA_035603095.1 Candidatus Acidiferrales bacterium | reverse complement strand
TTCATGCGGCGCCCTTCGTTTTTCTGCCTGAATAGACGACGGCGCCGCCTTTGCCGATCAATTGCCCAAATCGAAGAACTGCCCCATCTTGCGGAACTTCTCGTAGCGCGCCTGAAGCAGTTCACGGATGGGCTGATTCGTGAGCGCCGCCAGTTGCCGGTCCAGCACTTCATCCAAGAACCGCGCCGCCCCTTCATGGTCGGTGTGCGCGCCGCCTTCCGGCTCCGGAACGATCTCGTCCACAATCCCCAGCTCTTTCAAATCTCTCGCCGTGATCTTCATGGCCGCGGCTGCGGTTTCCGCTTTCGTCGAATCGCGCCAGATGATCGAAGCGCACCCCTCCGGGGAAATCACCGAATAGAAACTGTTTTCGAGAATGTTGACGCGATCGCCGACCGCAATCGCCAGTGCCCCGCCAGAGCCGCCCTCGCCCGTCACCGTGACGATCACCGGCACCCGCAGCCGCGCCATCTCGCGAAGATTTCGCGCGATCGCTTCGCCCTGGCCGCGTTCTTCCGCATCGATTCCCGGATACGCCCCGGGCGTATCGATCAGCGTAAGAATCGGCCGGCCAAACTTCGCCGCGAGTTGCATCACGCGTAAAGCTTTCCGGTAGCCTTCGGGTTTGGGCTGCCCGAAATTTCGCACCAGCCGCTGCTTCATATCGCGGCCTTTTTGATGGCCGATAATGGCCACAGGGCGCCCATGAAATTTTCCCAATCCCGTGATGATCGCCTTGTCGTCAGCATAACCGCGATCCCCGTGCAGCTCGATAAAATCCGTAAACAGCAAACCGATAAAATCCAGCGTGTACGGGCGCTGCTGGTGACGCGCGATCTGCGCGCGCTGCCAGGGCCCCAGGTGGGTGTAAAACTCGCGCCGTAATTCCCCGACCTGCTCGCGAATGCGTCCCAACTCCACGTCGGCATCCGCGTTTCCGGCCAGATGGCGCAATTCCTCGACATCTTTTTCCAGGCGCTCGATTTCTATTTGGCGGTCGCTGTCTTTCGAACGGGGCGGCGGGGCGCCGCTTTTTGTTTTTTCTTTTGGGCTCATTCCGGCACCATTCGAACGGCGGGGTTGCCACAAATTTCCCGAACCGCTTCCACCAATTCGGGCGTGGTTTTCACGCGCTGCTGCGCCCGCAGCACGGCCATGGAACCGTCCGGCGAGCACAATTCGAACACGACCTGGCACGGTCCGGGCGCAGCGCCAAACAAATCTTCCAAACGGTCGAGAGCATCCTCGCTCAGCGATTGCATTTCGATCCGAACGCGAAGCTCGCTGGGCGCGGGGCCCTCCGCCATTTCCTCCAGCCGCCGCGCTTCCTGCAGCGAAAGCCGTGTGCCCGCTTCTTCCACCTGCACGCGAACTTTTAGGAGAAGCGGATTGCCTGCTTTCAAGAGCTGTTCGAGACGCGAAAAGCTTTCCGGAAAGGCGAGGAGTTCCTGAACGCCGGTCATATCCTGGATTGTGAAGATGGCCCAGCGCGCGCCCTTTTTCGAACGCATGGGACGTGTACCGACGATCAACGCGGCAACGGTGATGTCTTTTCCGTTTCGCTGTTCCTCGACCTGATCGAGAGAAACCGTTTTCAGATCCATCAGACGGGAAGCGTATTTCGCCAGCGGATGGCCGGAAACGTAAAAACCGAGCATGGCGTATTCGCTCGCGAGGCGTTCTTCTTCGCTCCACGGCGCAGCCTCAAGCAATTCGAACGGCATCGGCGCGGGGGCGGCGGCGGTTCCAAACAATCCGTGCTGGCCAGACTCGCGCGTCCGGGAAGCGCGCTGCAGGGCAGCGACGGCGTCATCCACCGATGCCAGCATGGATTCCCGCGGACCGAGCGAATCCACGGCGCCCGACTTAATGAGGCTTTCAAACACACGCTTGTTCAGAAAGCGCGATTCGATACGTTCGCAAAAATCATAGAGCGATTTGAATTCTCCCTGACTCAGACGCGATTCACGAATCGCCTTGGCGGTGTTCTCGCCAACATTCTTGATCGCAGCGAGACCGAAGCGAATCGATTCGCCGACGGGCGTGAAGTAGAGATCGCTCTCATTCACATCGGGCGGGAGAATGGAGATACTCATGCCGCGCGCTTCATTGATGTACTTTACGACTTTCTCGGTGTTGCCGGCTTCCGAGGTCAGGAGGGCGGCCATGAATTCGACGGGATAATGCGTTTTCAAATAAGCCGTCTGATACGCGAGCAAAGCGTAGGCGCAGGAGTGCGACTTGTTGAAGCCGTACCCGGCAAACTCCTCCATCAGGTTGAAGATGCGCTCGGCTTTTTTCTCCGGGATTTTGTTGGCAGCGCATCCGGTCATGAACTTGGCGCGCTGCGCGGCCATCTCTTCCTTCTTCTTCTTGCCCATGGCGCGGCGAAGGATGTCCGCTTCCCCAAGCGAAAAACTCGCCAGAAGATTGGCGATTTGCATCACCTGTTCCTGATACAGGATGACGCCGTAGGTTTCCTCAAGAACGTCTTTCAACTGCGGAAGTTCGAAGGTGACCTTGGTCTTGCCTTGTTTGCGGTTGATGAAATCGTCGATCATGCCGCCCTGGATGGGGCCGGGACGGTATAGCGCGTTGAGAGCGGTGAGATCTTCGATACGGGTGGGCTGGTAGCGGCGGAGAATGTCGCGCATGCCGTGAGATTCGAACTGGAAGATGGCGGTCGTTTCGCCGCGGGCGAAGAGTTTGTAGGTTTCGGCATCGTCCAGGGCGAGATTGTCGATGTCAATTTTCACGCTGCGGTTCTGCTGGATCATGCGAACGGTATCGTGAAGCACGGTAAGCGTCGTCAGGCCAAGAAAATCCATCTTCAGGAGGCCGATGCGCTCGAGCGCATTCATGTCGTACTGCGTGGTGATTTCTTCGCGGTTTGACTTGTAGAGCGGAACAATGTCCGTGAGCGGTCTCGGAGAAATTACTACGCCCGCCGCGTGGGTGGAGGCGTGCCGCGACAAACCTTCCAGACGCAACGCCACGGCCATCAAATCTTTGAGACGCTCATCGCTATTGATGGCCGATTTGAGCTGGGGGGCCTCTTCCAAGGCGTTTTTCAACTCGATGCCGAGGGTGTTGGGAATGAGCTTGGCCAGGCGATCCACTTCGCCGTAGGGAATGTCCATGGCGCGGCCAACGTCCTTCACCGCGGCCTTCGCGGCCATGGTTCCGAAAGTGATGATCTGCGCGACATTTTCGCGGCCATATTTTTGCGTTACGTATTCGATCAGCTCGCCGCGACGCCGCATGCAGAAATCGATGTCGATATCGGGCATGGAGACGCGCTCGGGGTTCAGGAACCGTTCGAAGAGCAGATTGTACTGCAAGGGATCGACGTCGGTGATGCGCAAGGCGTAGCTTACGAGGCTCCCCGCCGCCGATCCGCGCCCCGGCCCGACAGGAACGTCCTGTGCGCGCGCGTAGTGAATAAAATCCCAGACGATCAAGAAGTAGCCTTCGTAGCGCATCTTCTTGATCATTTCGATTTCGGAGGTGAGCCGGCGCTCGTATTCGGCCAGTGAATTCCGGAGGAATCCCTGCTGCGCCTGGCGCTCGAGCTGCGGAACGCGGGCGGCAAATCCTTGGCGCGCCACCGATTCAAAATAACTCGCGGAAGTATGCCCTTCCGGGACTTTGAACTCCGGGAAAGGATTGGGGATGCGCTCGATTTTGACGTTGCAGCGCGAAGCGATATCCACCGTGCGGCTGAGCGCTTCGGGAAGTTCGCCGAAAACTTGGGCCATTTCGACAGCGCTCTTGAAGTAAAACTGGTCGGTCTGGAACTTCATGCGATTCGTGTCGCTCATGGTCTTGCCGGTCTGGATGCAGAGCAGCACTTCCTGAGCGTGAGCGTCTTCGTGATGGAGGTAATGACAATCGTTGGTGGCGACGAGCGGTATACCGGTCTCTTTCGAAAGACGGACCAGTTCGCGGTTGACATCTTTTTCGACCGGCAACCCTTGATCCTGAATTTCGAGGAAAAAATTCCCTTTGCCGAAAATATCTCGCAGCCGGTATGCGTTCGTGCGGGCCTGATCGTATTTTTCAGACATAAGCGCGTCGGCGACTTCGCCGCGCAGGCAGGCCGAAAGAGCGATCAATCCTTTACTGTGTTTGGAGAGCAGGTCGTAATCAATGCGCGGCTTGTAGTAAAAACCCTCAAGAAATCCCGCGGACACCAGCTTGATGAGATTGTGATAGCCCTCCAGCGACTCACAGAGCAACACCAGGTGATTGCTGCCGCGCGCGCCGGGCTCGGCTTCGCCGCGCTCCTGACCGTTGCCTCCGTTTGTCTTTTCGCCGCGCTCGTGCCGGCTGCCGCGTGCAACGTAGACTTCGCAGCCGATAATCGGCTTGACGTCGCG
>DATNLB010000406.1:0-3459 GCA_035603095.1 Candidatus Acidiferrales bacterium | reverse complement strand
GACCTTGAAATCCTTCGCTTCCTGGGTGCTTGTCGTGGTCTGCGTGGTGGTGAGCCCCGAACTGCGGAGCACGGCCTGCGATCCAATCTCAGTCACTTTGCCTTTGAAAATTTTTCCAGGCACCGCATCGATTGTCACGTCGGCGTCCTGGCCCATTTTCACGTTGACGATGTCTGTCTCGTCGACCTTCACTTCCGCGGTCACCACCGACATATCCGAGAGCGTCATGATGAAACTGCCATTCGCGTTCTGCATGCCCACTACGACGTAATCACCCACGCGCTCCGGCAGATAGCTCACGATTCCATTGATCGGGGAGGTGTACGTTGTCTTGTGCAGGATATCCTTCGTGTGCACGAGTACCGCGCGGCCTTGATTCACCTGTGACCGCGTCTGATCTAATTGCGCTTTTAGAGACTGCACGCGCGAGCGCGCCGATTCGACCGCAGCCACTGCCCCATCATAGGTTGTTTTCCTTTGATCGAAATCCTGTCTGGGGATCAGACCATCCTTAAGAAGGCCCTGTCCCCGTTCGTAGTCCAGCTTGGCCTTCTCCAGGTTAGCTTGTTGCGAGATCAAATCGGATTGCGCGGCCTTGAAGCTGGCTTCCGCAGCCTCCACGCCAGACTCTGCCGAATTGACTGCCGCCGACTGCGCCTGCACGTCGGCAGTCGCCTGCACGTTTTCCTGCAGAAGCAGCTTGTCACCCTTCTTGACGTGATCGCCTTCCTTGACAAAGATCTCGGTGATTCTGCCGTATCCCTGGGCGGTCACATTTGTATAGGTTGTCGGCTTGATTTCGCCGGACGCTGTCACCATGGAGACCAAGCTTTCCTGATTGGCCACTTTGGCCGTTTGGACGGTGACCACGCCCTTGTTCGCCTGGTTTACGCTGAACAGAACAATTCCGCCGAGCACCACCACGGCGCCCGCGCCAATCGCAACTTTATGCCACGTCTTCATTCGATTCCCCTTCGAACCACCAAGCTGCCGTCATATTTCCGAAGTTCCGCCGCGGGGCTTATTTCAAGAAATCGCAAGAGCGATCAAACCCGCGGGGACACCGATGTCCGTCGAACTGCCTCTACCCTACATACGCCCATTCAGGTCGAAATGTTTCGCGGGAGGTTTGCTCCACTTTCGCGTTTGGGCTTCAAAGCAGGGGACTTACTGGAACCGGTATCTCCGCCGGCGTCAGCCGCACCCTCTATGGACGTGTAGCCAGCCCCAGATGCCATTATTCTATGTTCAAAACACCCGAAAGGAAAGAATTCCCGTCCCGCCAGGGCGGGACCCTCGCTGACAACCGACCCACTACCTTGGACGCAAGAAAACCTCAAATGGTCAGCCAGAAACAGACCATTCCCGCAATAACTGGCCCCTCTTGCGACGTCCATTTAATGCCATACTCAGGCCATTCGGCCGACTTACTTCGGCCGAACCGCCCGCGGAGAGGTGGCAGAGCGGCTGAATGCGGCGGTTCGCTGACGCCCATAGGCCACCTCGCTAGCTGATACAAAATTCAAATAAATCCTTTTGCCAGCCATCAGATAGCGCGATTCGCGAATCAGGTCGAGCCGAATTCTTGCATTCCCATTAGCTTAGTTTGGAGTTTCCAAAGACGGAGTGCGCCTTGCCTGCCACGCCGGCGTGCTGTCTATGTCGTGTAGACATTTGTTCCGAGTACCCCAACTTATCGCACTCAGATTTGAAGCGTGGGAACGTTCAGCACGGCGGCGGTTTGGAAAACCGCCGCCTAGAAGTATGGTCTGGGGCAAGGGATCGCCAGGCACTATCGGTTCACTGCCGAATCGGCGAAGCGCTCTTCAAGCGATTGACCTAGTGCTTCGCTGCGGACCGACTAGCCCTCCGCGGAACTGTGGATTCACAACTGGCGGACCACCTTCATGAAGTCGTCAACCTTTCGGTTCATGGCCGCCTTGCCGACGTTCAGGTGCTGCTCCATGCTGACGCCGGTAAAGAAGGTCAAGATCATCTCGGCGAGCGCCGTCGGTTTCATGGTGGGTTTCTCAGCTTGGACATTTCTTGCGATCAGATCTTTGAGAAAGGCGCGGCCCTTGGAAACGATTTCCTGCGCTGCGGGAGGGAGCACCGCGAACTGGTTCATGGAATTGACCGAGAAACAGCCCTTCCCACCCTCCAGGCTGCGGGGCGCGAGCTTCAGAAAGCGCTCGATATTGTTCCAGCCGAGCGGCTTGGCCGTCAGGAATTCTTCCTCCTGCCGTTTCCTCAAGTAGTGCCGCAAACTCTCCAAATACAGGTCTCCCTTGTTTGCGAACTCGGCATAGAGACCCGACTTGTTTACGCCCGTAGCCTTTTCCAATTCCTGCAGGCTGGTATTCGCGAAACCGTGTTTCCAGAACACAGGCAGCGCTTTCTCCAAAACGCCTTCCCGGCTGAAGTTCTTCGGTCGCCCCATGTGCTCATTATGACGTATTGAACTGTTCGGTGCAATATTCTTGCAACCCGAAGGATTTTCGCGCATCCTATTGAACTGGGTGGTTCATAATAACGCAGGATTGCAATCGCGCGGGGGCGTGCGGCCCGGTTTGAACGGAAAGGAAACAGCCCATGATTCTCACAGGCAACCTCGAACGGAGACTGCTGTTTGACTTTGGACTGAAACGCGGAATGGTTACGCGAACGATTGACGGAGGTAGTGCGATGAGTTCACCAGTCGTTAGGAGTAGAAACGTGCTCAAGAGAAATTCGCTGCGCTTCGCCGCCGCTCTTATGGCGGTGCTCGCCAGCTTTGCCGCCGGTCCGAACGCAGCGCTGGATGCCGCACCCCAGCATCATGATCAGCAGCCGGGCTTCTACCGGCTCAAAGTTGGCGACCTCGAAGTGACGGCACTATTCGATGGCGCCGCAGTATTCGATGCGCACTGGCTCAACGGAACGAAGGCGACGATGGATGGTGTTGTAAACGCACTGCAAGAAGATCCCCGCTTGCTGGATGTCTCCGATGAGGGCTTCCTGGTCAACACCGGCAAGCAACGAATCCTCGTCGATGCGGGTGCCGGCAGCTGGTGGGGTGGGGGAGTACTCGGGCGTTTGGCGGGCAGCCTCCGCAGCGCAGGCTACACTCCGGAAGAAATCGACATCGTTTTGCTCACGCACCTCCATTCCGATCACGTCGGCGGACTGACCACGCAGGACGGCAAGCGTGTCTTTCCGAATGCCGATGTTTACGTCGCCAAGGCCGAAAGCGACTTTTGGTTGTCGACGGAAATCGCTGCCAAGGCCCCGAAGGATGTGCAACCATTCTTCCAGAGCGCGCAAGCCATCGCAGCGCCGTACATCAAAGCCGGTAAGTGGCACACATTTAATGGCTCCGAATCAATCGTCGACGGCATGCAACTCGTTCCGCTGCCTGGTCATACCCCGGGGCATACCGGCTATGAATTTTCGTCCAAGGGACAAAAAATCCTGTTTTGG
>DATNLB010000348.1:0-7709 GCA_035603095.1 Candidatus Acidiferrales bacterium | reverse complement strand
GTATCCGCCTGCTCCGGAGAAATACTACGATTCCTCGTATTACTTCGGGGCTCTTGCAAAACTGAAAGGGGCGAAGTGAATGGATTTCATGGAGAAGCAAGGCCGAGTGAGAGCTCTGCGGATTGCAGGGATGATTCTCAGAACGCTTGCGTGCGCAGGAATTGTAATGGCACAGGCGCCGAAAGAACGGACGCTCGATGAAATAAAAGCCGAAGCGATCAAGCGCGCGGAAAATGGGATGTATCCGCTGATCGGGCTTGATCCCGCCGATGTACGCGAAGCATTTGGTTCCATAAAGACTACCGACAAAGACGAATGGGCGGCGGCATTCATCGCGGTCGCGGATCGCTATATGGCGGAAGCGATATCTCTGGAGAAGAGCGATCCCGCTAAGGCCAACGTGGACTACATACGCGCGTGGCGGATCTATTCTTTCGGCCGCTGGCCCGTGCCGGCTTCTCCGGGAAAGCAGCGCGCCTATGCCAAAGCGATCGAGGCATTCCGCGCTCACGCACGCTTCTGGGACCCCCCTTTGGAAATCGTGCGCATTCCTTTTGAAGGCTCCGAGATCATCGGCTATCTGCGGCTGCCGAAAAATGCGCAGGGGCCCGTGCCGCTGGTACTGGCGATCAGCGGCTTGGATAGCCGCAAGGAAGATCTGTCCGAAAGCTTCAGCGCCATCCTGCCGCATGGGATCGGATTTTTCGCGGTCGACGGGCCAGGCACCGGCCAGGCGCCGATCAAAGTGAGCCCGACAGCGGATCGCATGTTCTCGCGCGTGCTCGACTATCTGCAAACTAGGCCCGAAGTGGATAAGACGAGAATTGCCGTTCACGGCGTCAGCTGGGGCGCCTACTGGGGGACGAAGCTGGCCATTGTCGAGCGGACACGCCTGAAGGCCGCGAGCGTCCAATCCCCGCCAGCGCATCTTTTCTTTCAGAAGGAATACATGCTGAACTCCATGTTTGGAAACAGGGAGTATCTCTTTGACCATGCGCCAGCCTTCATGTCGATCATCGAAGGCGTCAACAACTTGGACGACATGGTGGCCAGGTTTCCGAAGTTGTCCCTCGTGGATCAGCAGCTCCTCGGAAAACCTACGGTGCCGATGCTGATCATCGGGGGAGTTTTGGACACCCAGGTCCCTATTTCGGACCTGGACTTGATTCTCAACAGCGGAGACGTGCCGAAGGAGGCGTGGATTAATCCGCAGGGCGGACACCTGGGACGGCAGGTGAAAGTGTGGCCGGATCCGGTGATTTTCCGGCAGGTGATAATTCCGTACCTGGTGAGGACGCTGGGGGCGGAAGGCGAGGTAAGGAAGTAAAGCGGTAAGGATATAAGAGGAAGAGGTTGAAAGTTAAAGGTTGAGGGTTCACAACCATGAGAATTCGATTCTTCCGGGCCGCAGCACTAGGCATATCGGTGGCCGCCGCGCTCGTTCCCGGAGTTTTCGCAATGCCGCCGAATCCTCCCGCGAGCAGTTCGAGAGCTGGCGAAGAGCGAAAACTTGCCGGTACGTGGCGGGGTGATTCTCTCTGCGTGGAGAAGGGCACGACATGCCATGACGAGATCGCGGTCTACCGCATCGCCGCCATTCCAGGCAAACCCGGCTATCTCCTGGTCACCGGCGGCAAAGTTGTGGACGGCAAGGAGATCGAGATGGGGACTGGGGAGTGGAGCTACGACGGGACCAAACGCACGCTAACCGTTGACCTTCCCCGGGATGTTATCACGCTCAAGGCGGATGGCGACAAGCTCGAAGGAACTTTCACCCTTCCCGACAAGACAGTTCTTCGCCGCATCACGCTCAAAAAATTAGAGTGAGCCGTCTCGACGCTCTTCAGGACCGTTCCGACATGGTCGGAGCTTTAGGTTGGCAACATATTTGATGTTGTGGCGTCGAACTTAATGGTAGGGGCGTGCGTAGATTGAAAGAGAAGGGAGCTCGGGTCTAAAGACCCGCCACTACAACAGGCGGAAAAGAGCCGGGCTGCCGACCGGGTCGGGACAAGGTGCGCCCGCGTCGATGGGATGGGTGGGGTTTGGAGCTGCGGAAGTAACGGTTGATTGAAGCGGGGGTCGATCGAACTGGGGGGTGCACATGGAAACGGTGGGGCAGGATGTTCGGTATGCGGTGAGGAACCTGGGGAAGACACCGGGATTTGCGGTGATTGCCGTACTTACGCTGGCGCTGGGAATTGGGGCGTCGACGGCCATTTTCAGCGTGATTGATAACGTGATGATGGAGCCTTTTCCCTACCCGGATGCGCAACGGTTCTACTCCGTATTCATCCATGATGCGGAACAGAGCCAGCCGGGGGGGCGACCTGCGTTCATCGGCCCGGAGCTTTTGGATTATATGGAGCAGAATCATGTGTTTGACCGGGCGATCGCGAATGACCAGACGGACATATTGTACCGGTCGGGAGAAGGGACGGAACGGTTCGACGGGAACTTCGTGACGCCGGGAACGTTTGAGTTTCTTGGAATGCCGACGCTGCTGGGGCGGGTGATGGTGCCGACGGATTACGAGCCGGGAGCGCCGCCAGTCTTCGTGCTGAGGTACAAGACATGGGTAAAGAGCTTTGGCGCAGATCCGGGTATTGTGAATAAGACGTTTGTATTGAATGGGGAATCGCGGACTTTGATTGGGATTATGCCGCCGCGGTTTGGGTGGGGGAATGCAGACTTGTGGATTCCGGCCAAACCGAGCCGGGCGGCGGCGGGGAAGACGGTGGCCGGGGCGTTTCAGCAGCATTGGTGGATGCTCGGGCACTTGAAGCCTGGAGTGAGTGTGAAAGAGGCGGAAGCGGATCTTACAGTAGTGGCGAAACATCTTGCCACCGTGTACCCAACGGAGTACCCGAAACGCTTTACGGTATTCGTGGATTCCCTTACGAACCAAGTGGTGGGCAGGTTTAAGACGACGCTTTACATCGTGCTGGCTGCAGTGGGGTTGTTGGTGCTGATCGGTTGCGGAAACGTGGCGAATCTGCTGCTGGCGCGGGCGACGACGCGGGAAAAAGAGTTTGCCATCCGGGGGGCGCTGGGGGCTAGCCGGTGGCGATTGATCCGGCAGCTACTGGTGGAGAGTTTGCTGCTGGCGATTGGCGGAGCAGGGGTGGGCACGCTGCTGGCTTGGGGAGGGCTGAAGTCGCTGGTGGCGTTAATGCCGCAGAATATAATTCCGGCGGAAGCGGTGATCCGGATGAATATGCCGGTACTGGCGTTCACGCTGGTGACATCGGTGCTGACGGCGCTGGTGTTCGGGCTGGTGCCAGCGCTGAAGGCGGCGCGCAAAGACTTGAATGAACCTTTGCGGGATAGCGGCAAGGGAATCAGCGGCGGGTTCCGGCACGGGCGGCTGCGCGACGCCGTGGTGGTGCTGGAAGTGGGGCTTTCCTTGACGCTGCTGGTGGGCGCGGGGCTGCTGATGAGGAGCTTTGTGGCGCTGAGAGAAGTGCACCTGGGATTGCAGCCGGATCACGTCCTGGTGGCGAGGCTTCCCCTGCCGGTGGACCGTTATAAAACGGCGGACCAAGTGGCGGGATTTTACCGGCCGCTGCTGCAGCGGCTGAAAGCGCTGCCAGGTATCGTGGAGGCGACGGAAACGAGCACGCTTCCGCCGTATGGGGGAATTCCGAGCGACATCGAGATTCCGGGGAAAACGCACGCGGAAAAATGGAACGCAATGTTTCAACTGGTCAGCGAGGGATATTTTCCGACGCTGAAAATCCAGTTGGTGGACGGAAGAGGCTTCACGGAAGCGGAAGTGAATGGAGCGCGGAAGCTGGCGATTGTGAACCAGGCGTTCGTGAAAAAGTACCTGGGGAATGAGAATCCCATCGGGAGACAAGTGAGAATCGCTCAACTGGCGGAGTTTGAAGACGCGGTGAAGGAGCCGGTGTTTGAAATTATCGGACTGGTGGCGGACGTGAAGAATCGGGGGCTGCAGGACCCGGTCGAGCCGGAGATTTGGGTGCCGTTCACGATAACGGGCTCGGCGTTCCGCGGAATCCTGGTGCGGACGGCAAAAGAACCGATGACGATGTTGAACGCAGTGGAGCGGGAGATTTGGGCCACGGATCACAACGTGGCGCTGACGTTTACAGGGACGATGGAGGGATATATCAGCCAGTTTTCGTATGCTGGCCCGCGGTTTGGATTTTTGTTGATGATGATCTTCAGCTCGATTGGGCTGGTGCTGGTGACGCTAGGCGTTTACAGCGTGCTGGCGTACACGACGGCGCGGAGAACACAAGAGATCGGGATACGCTTGGCACTGGGAGCCAAAGGCTCGGATGTTCTCGGATTGGTGATTCGAATGGGGCTGCGGTTAGTGGGGATTGGCGTAGGGCTGGGACTGATCGCGAGCTTGGCGCTCGGGCGGGTGATCGCGACGCAGCTTTGGGGAGTGTCGGCGTACGATCCCTGGACGCTCACGTGCGTTCCGTTGCTGCTTCTGATTACTGGGCTGGTGGCTTGTTGGCTTCCCGCGCGGCGGGCGGCGAATGTGGATCCGCTGGTGGCCCTGCGGTATGAGTGAGAACAATCCGGCGGATCTAGGCCCAGGAGAAGCCGTGTTTGGAGAGCGGGAGGGAGCGGATGCGTTTGCCGGTGACGGCGAAGATGGCGTTGCAGACGGCGGGAAGAACCGGCGGGAGGGCGGGTTCGCCGAGGCCGGTGGGTGAATTGTCAGTCTTGAGGAAATGGACTTCGATTTCGGGCGGCACTTGGTTCATGCGAACCGGGGGATATTCGTGGAAATTGCTCTGGACGGCGCGGCCAGCATCGATGGTGATCTCGTAGGACATGACGTGGCTTAAACCTTCGATGACGGCGCCACGAACCTGATTTTCGGCACCGCTGGGATTGATGATCTGACTGCCGACGTCGCCTGCGGCCCAAACTTTATTTACTTTTATTTTGCTGTTGGCGTCGACGCGCAGCTCCACAACTTCAGCAAAATAGCCGCGATGAGAAAATTGGAAGGCCACGCCCATGCCGGTGTCTTTCGGCAACTTGCGCGAGCCCCAGCCGGATTTTTCCGCGACCAGTTTAAGAACACCACTCATGCGTGCGGCGTCGAGATCCGCTTCCGCCGGATTCGCCGAGGGAGTTGCGGACGGGATGCGGGGAGAGCCCAGGAGATCCAGACGGAACTGGACGGGATCCTTTCCCGCGGCGTGCGCTAGCTCGTCCGTGAAAGATTGAAAAACCCAGGAGAAGGCGTTGCTGCGAGGGGCGCGCATGGCGTAGGTGGGTACACCGAGCGGCATGAGCGATGCGCCGAAGAAAAAGTTTGGGAGGAAGGTGCCGGGAAATTCGTTGCTGGGAATGTTGGCGGAGGGAGCGAACTGCTGGCCTTCGCCAAAGCTGACAAAGTGATTGCGCCAGGCCACGAGTTTGCCGGAGGAATCGAGGCCGCCCTTGAGGAAATGAAAGCCGGCGGGGCGGTAGTGATCGTGATGAAAATCGTCTTCGCGGGTCCAGAGGAGCTTGACGGGGACGCCGACTTGCTTGGCGATGGCGGCGGCTTCGAGCATGTAGTCGTTGGTAAGGCGGCGCCCGAACCCGCCGCCGGCGCGCTTCAGGTGCACGATGATGTCGTCGTGGGGAATGTTGAAGACTTTTGCGACGAGCTGGCGGCCGGATTCGGGCGTCTGGCTGGGTGACCAGAATTCCATTTTGCCGTCGTGGTAATGCGCGAGGCAGTTTTCCGGCTCCATGGGGGCGTGCGCGAGGAAGGGATAGGAGTAGGCGCCTTCGACAATTTTTGCGGCGGACTGCAGAGCTTTGTCCGCGTCACCGTCGCTGCGGACGGTGATGGCGGGCGCTTGCTTCGAAAGTTCATCGGCACGGCTGGAGAAGGCTGCGCTGCTTTGCTGGGCGGTGGTGCCTTCGATCCATTTAGCTTGCAACTTCTTGCGCGCAGTGTTTGCTTGCCACCAGGTATCAGCGACGATGGCGACGCCGCAATGCAAGCCGAGCAGATCGGAAGTTCCGTCCACCGAAAAAGCATGGCGGACGCCGGGCATGGCTTTGATTTCATCGAAATTGGCGCTGACGAACTTGCCGGCGTAGACGGGGCATTTTTCGTAGACGGCGTACAACATTCCAGGAACTTTGAAGTCGATGCTGTAAAGATTTTTTCCGGTGACGATGGAGGCGTTGTCCACACTGTGAATGGGCAGGCCGATGATTTTGTAGTCTTTGGGATCCTTGAGCTTGACGGATTTGAGATCGGGCGGCGTCAGGGTGGCGGCTTTTTCGGCGAGAGCTCCGTAGGTGAGGGTGCGCTTTGAGGGCTGGTGAGTGACGCGGCCTGAGGAAGTTTGGCATTCGGATTCGGAGACGGACCAGGTTTGCGCGGCGGCAGTGACGAACATTTGGCGGCATGCGGCGCCGACGCGGCGCAGAGGGTCCCAGTTGACGGGGGTGGCGGTGCTGCCACCGGCGCGTTGCGGACCATATTTTGTTTCGTCGAGATCGGCCTGCTCGATGCGGACATTCTTCCAGTCGACGTCGAGTTCGTCAGCGATAATCATGGGCAGACTGGTTTTTACTCCTTGGCCGATCTCGGGATTCTTGCCGATGATGGTCACGATGCCATCTGCTGCGATGCGGATGAAGGCAGTGGGAACGAATGCCGCCGACGACGGCTGCGGGGCTTGAGCTAGAAGTTCAGCGATGGGATCGAGATGGAGTGCGACGAGGAGACCTCCGCCGGTGACAGCGGAGACGCGGAAAAAACTGCGGCGATCAAGGAGTTGGGTAAGCATGAGACGTCCTTCTTCCGGGTGAGTATTGATGCGTAGTGATGAAACCGTTTGCATCGCTGGAATTGTAACGCGGTCTGTCCAGTTTTGGTTTCACTGTTTTCCAGTGTGACGAAGCCGGGGCAGGCCGTAGTGTTGATGATCGCCTGATGAGCAAGACCAAAGATGCTTCGCTCCTGCGAATGCCGCGACGGAAGTTACTATCGAAGAGGCACTTTAGGAGATCTTGGCTGGAGCAGCTTGAATCGTAGTTTGATAGCTGATGGACATGATCCAATGACCGTCGCGCTTGATCCACAGGCGGCTCACGTGGACCGGCTTGCCAGAGTACGGCTGATGGAGGCTGGTCATCACCACGGCATCTCCGAAATCAAACATCTGAGCGGACACCAGCGGGGCGGGCGCGGAACCATGGCCGGTCTGCTTCTGCAAATTGAGAGTTGCGATGCGATCGGCCTTACTCAGTGGGTGGTCGTTGGTCGAACCGAGCATAACGAATTCCTCAGCAATATGCGGCGACCATGCGGAAGCGTTATGATTCGTAACGCCTGTCTCTAGCGCCTGCCAGGAAGCTATGATGGCCTGTTCCGCTTCGGTTTTCGGTTTGAATGGTACCGTCTTGCACGGATTCTGGCACTCATTCACGCCGGGCCCTGCCGCAGCCGCGACCTGCTGGCCCAGAGCGACCTCGTGATAGACGAGCAACCGCCAGCCTGGCGGACGCTTCACCCAAATGCGCAGAACGTGGATTTTGTCACGGCTGGACATCACCGCGCCGACTTGACTGTAGGTGCGCGGCTTAAGTTGCGCTCCGGTTTCGTTGCCAAGTGCGGGCGTGGGCAGGGACTTGAGGACGTCAGCCCTGGCTCGCGTCTTTCCGTCTGCGTCCGTCCAGGTGAAATCCGAGTCGAGCAATTTGCCGACCGC
>DATNLB010000507.1:0-8034 GCA_035603095.1 Candidatus Acidiferrales bacterium | reverse complement strand
GGCGCTCAAACTGACAGTAGCGGAAAAGCCTCCGGACGGGGTCACTGTCACGCTGTAATTGGCCCCGCTGCCCTGAACCACGCTTTGCGAAGACGGCGATGCCGACAGCAAGAAGTCCCCGGAAGGGTTGACATAAGAGAGTGTGCACAAGCCGCCTTGCGCATTCAGCCAATTCTGCTGAATCAGATAATCTCGCGCACCGAGCTTTATGTTCGCCAAAGAGCCGTTGGCTGCGGTATACGTGGCCCCGAACGTCCAGGCGCACTTGTCGGCGTTTTCCATGCCGCTGGTGTCGTACCACGCGTTTAGATCTGGATCCGTGGCTGTCTCTTCCAACTCGTGCGCGATGACCGAAACCATGGCGTCTGCGCCCGGATCCCCGTTCGGGCTGCTGCCGGTCTGCTCGGCGCAATTTGCGAGAGATGAGCCGGAAGCATTTCCTACAAACGCGTATTTGATGTCCCAGTTTGTGGCTCCGTTGGTGAAGTTGCCGTTAGTATGCCATCCGCAATATCGGGTCAGAAATCCGGAAGTTTCGTTAATGCCCGGAGCGGTCAAGACAAAGTAGACACCATTGGTATCCGGGGTGCCGCCGAACTGGCCCACTGCAGTGGCCACGATATTGGAGACATCGTTGTCCGAAAGGGAAGTGCTGTTTCCGGCTACCGTGGTCTGTCCCGCAAACGTCACGGCGTTGGGAACACTGCCGGTCGTGTCGGCGTAGGTGGTGTTGATGTCAAAGTAGGGGGAACCGCCGTCGTTGCTGGCGAAGTCGGTTAAGATCGGAGGGCCAGTGGGGTCGAGTCCGTTCCAATTACCGTACCAGATGTAATAAACATTGATGGTGTGCAGCACCGGCCCGCCGTGATAATTGATGCCGTTGCCGGTGACCACGGCTCCCGTGGAGGCTTTCGGGGGAGTTCCTCGGATTCGATCGCCGCGGCCATCGGGCCGGACGTCCTGGCTCTGCCCGTAGGCCGTCGTGAACAAGACGCCAGAAGCTAATAGACCGGCGGCAAAAAGACAAAACCGATTGCGCATGACCACTCCCTTGACACATCACTGTCTCCGTTCAAGCTTCTGTCGCCCATCCAAAGAGGCCTAGAGCTCGCTCACCCCTCATCAGTCTCTCCCTGTAATATACGTAGATAATTAAGCTCTGAGTTATAAATGCGCCCTGATCCGCGTACGAAGACGGAATCCAAGCGGCAAAGAAGACGAGCCACAGGCGTAGCCCTGCTCTTCCCCGAATTGCCTATTCGGGGCTCGTCAAACGATTAGGTTGTCGTGGTTTCAAAAAAGCGCCACTAACTCAGGAGCCTACCCACTTGCTTTTCACGCCAATTGCCATAAGCGACCCCGATCGGCCAGCCTCTCGCACTCTCTGCTTGAACCAATTGACACATCACTGAGGTTGGCTACGTACGATTCGTCTCTGTTCAAAACTTCTGGCGGGGGCCCAACCAACTCCAGGTGGACTCATTTCATAATCTAAAAGTCTTTGACGAATGTCAAGTAGCGCACAAATTTTTTTGATTAATTGTGAACTTAACTGTGGAAAACATGTGGAAAACAGTCACAGGCGGGGTTCGCTACTTCCGTGACGACGTATACGCCGTCCCATAGAAGCGCAAATTCCAAGTTCGCTCAATCGTTACCGTCAGGGGTATTATCGGGCAGGCGTGTGACATGCGATCTTTCCCGGCAGCCAGTCTGATGCGTTCCCTCTGCGCGGCTGCGTGCTGGGTCCTTCTTGCGCTCCAGTCCGAGGCATCAGATCCTAACAAGCCTCTTACCGAATACACGCATACGGTCTGGACCCACAAGGACGGCATCCCATCCGCGTTCATCTACTCGATCGCACAGACGCAGGACGGCTATCTTTGGCTGGCCACGACCGACGGACTTGTCCGCTTTGACGGCGTCCGGTTTGTCCACTGGCGTCCCAAGACCGGCCATACGGCACTTTTGGGTGTGGTGCGGTGTTTGTTCGCAGCGCGGGATGGGAGTCTCTGGATCGGGACTGCGACTGGTCTGGTCGGCCACATTCGCGGGGAAGAGCTAACAACCTTTTCCGTTGGGGCGCAGGCAGAAGCAATGCTGGAGGACCGCGATGGTACGCTTTGGGTAACGACGCAGGATCGCGTTCTACGATTCCGCGCAGGAACGCAAGAACAGATTGGCGCTGCAATCACGCTACCTGGGAATTTTTTGTCCGGACCGATGCAGGATAGAAATGGATCCATCTGGTTCACCACAGGCGGCGGTGTTCTGCGTCTTGACTCCGGCAAGCCGCAGGGTCCGGCCTTGGAAATAGCGAAAGGCAAGTTTTGGTTAAGTGAAGACTCGCACCGGGACGTTTGGCTTACACGCGCCGACGGATTTACGCGGCCCATAAATGAAGGCCAGAACGTCAGCCGCCCTGACATGGAGATGAAGACTCTTAACATCCAGACGGTGCTGCGCGACAGCAATGGAAACACATGGATGGGAACTCTCGGACAGGGACTGGTCCGGCTACCTGGGGATTCGAATGAGGTGCGGAAGAAGGAGAGATTTTCACAACTCGACGGACTATCGGGAGATTCTGTCTGGTGTTTACTGGAGGACCGGGAACACAACATCTGGGTTGGAACGCAAAACGGCCTGAACCGTTTTCGCGACGAAAAGATCACCACATTGACAGGGCGCGAGGGATTGGCGAGCGACAGTGTCGGTGCACTCGCTGCTGGGCCGGATGGAGCTATTTGGGCTTCGACATCGGTCGGGATCAATCGCGTTGATGGCCAGCATCGCGACCTTTACCTTAATG
This sequence comes from Candidatus Acidiferrales bacterium, assembly GCA_035603095.1. Lineage (GTDB taxonomy): Bacteria > Acidobacteriota > Terriglobia > Acidiferrales > UBA7541 > Acidiferrum. Next base: position 5,222 of record DATNLB010000507.1, on the reverse strand, counting down.
GCATCTCCGCAATGGGATTGTCTGTCGACTCAAAAAATACGCTGTGGGCCGGAACAAATCGTGGAGTGGTGCGCTTGGAAAACGGGAAGTGGTGGAACCTTCCAATGCCTGCGGGGATTCGCCTGCAAGACGTCACCGTAATTACAGAGGACCAAGAAAAGGGCGTCTGGCTAATTGATGCTCGCAAAGGGCTCTACCGCTGGGCCAACGGCCGTATCACCGATTTTTCGAACGAGCCTTTGTTGAAGGGGAAATCAATTCTCGCGGCACGTGGAGACAGCGGAGGGAAAGTGTGGTTTGGACTCTATGAAGGAGGCGTCGTTGTCTTCGACGGCAACCGATTTCACGCTTACTCGGAAACCGATGGCTTGGCTGGCGGATCGGTAAACGCGGTGCACATCGACGACAAAGCCGACGTCTGGATTGGAACGGAGCGCGGGCTGAGCCGGCTCGAAGGCCAGAGATTTGTTACCTGGAACATGGCAAACGGCCTTCCAGGAGAACGCGTGCTCTGGATTGTTTCGGACAGCGGAGGGCGAATCTGGCTGGGTTACAGCACCGGAGTCGCGAGCGTCAGCCGCTCCGAACTCGATAGTGGGGCGCGAGAACCGTCGCACCGCGTGGTTTACAGCTTTCTCGACGATGGTGACGGCCTGAAGGGCAACCCTGAACGAGGCTGGCAATCGCCAGCCCTTCGAGCAAGTGATGGCAAGCTTTGGTTTAGGACTTCAGAAGGAGTGGCGATCCTTGATCCGCAAGACCTGACGAGAAATCTGGTTGTCCCACCGGTTCACATCGAGCGTTTGGTGGCTGACGGCACGGCGGTTGACGCGACGCAGCCGGTCCGATTGCAGCCCCTTACCAGGGACATCGAGGTAGATTACACGGCTCTCAGCCTCGCCGAGCCACGCAACGTTCGTTTTCGTTACAAGCTCGAAGGATTTGATTCAGACTGGCGGGACGCCGGTACGCGACGCCAGGCGTTTTATACGAATCTGCGTCCGCACACCTATCGCTTCCGGGTGCTGGCTTGCAACAACGATGGCGTTTGGAATGAGTCTGGCGCCACCCTGGATTTCGATGTTCTTCCAGCGTTTTACCAAACGCAGTGGTTCCGTCTATTTTTCGCATTGGTTCTGATCATTCTCGCCTGGGGCGCCTATCGCCTGCGAGTATGGCAGGTGACGACACACGCGCAAGAGATCTTTGAAGAGCACCTAAAGGAACGCACCCGGATCGCCCAGGAGCTGCACGATAGCTTGATTCAAGATGTTATGGGCATCAGTTTGCAAATCGAAGTTACCGATGAGTTGTTGCCAGCCGATTTGCCGGCCAAGCAATCGCTGGCACGCGCGCTGCGTCTGTGCAAATCAGCATTGGATGCAGGGCGCCGCGCGCTAAGTGACCTCCGCAGCGCCCCATTAAGCGCAGCCGATCTCGTCAGATCGTTCTCGCAATCGACAGACGAATTGACAAAAGACACCGGGACGGTAGTGGATGTCATCGTCGAAGGCCGCGAGCGCCCGCTGAACGCGCTGGCCGGCAACGACGTGTTGCAAATTGGCCGCCAGGCCATCATAAACGCGCTTCAGCACGCCCATGCCAGGAAGATTCATGTGCTATTGAGCTACGGCGAACGACTCCTGCAGATTCGGGTTCAGGATAATGGTTGCGGCATAGACGAGGAAACCCTAAATTTACGGCGTCCAGGTCATTACGGAATAGCAGGAATGAAAGAGCGAGCGGAGCGCCTAGGCGGCAGTATTTCCATCCGAAGCCACGTAGGCGAAGGTACGGAAGTTAATTTGAGTGTTCCGGCGCATCTCCTGTACCAGGATGATGTGCGTCGATCCGGTTGGCGCCTGGGAGACAGCTGGCATTACCTAACTGGAAGGTTGGGGGTTCGAAAGCCAAAACCAGGTAAAGGGCTGCAGGGCACGCCCGCGGAAAGCGGTTCCGAAACACGTGAACCGGATGAGACAAATTCATGAAGGACGCCGTAAAGATTCGCGTGCTTTGCGTGGACGACCATCCCGTCGTCCGCGACGGAATAGCAGCGATCATTAGTCTGCAGCCGGACATGGTGTTAGCGGGCGCTGCTGCGACCGGCGGCGAAGCACTGGAACGATTTTTCGAGTTGCGCCCGGACGTGGCTCTCGTGGATCTGCAGTTACCCGACATGAGCGGCTTCGACTTAATCAAGAAAATCAAAGACAAGTCTCCAAACGCACGCATCATTGTCCTAAGTTCCCACGAAGGCGACGTCGACATACAACGCGCGCTGGAAGCCGGAGCGCAAGGATATGTTGCGAAGGGCATCGTTCGCGGCGAACTACTGGAAACCATCCGCAGCGTTCACGCGGGAAAGCGCCGGCTTCCTGCCGCGCTGGCCCAAAAGCTGGCCGAGCACATGGCGGACGAGCCGATCAGCGCGCGCGAACTCGAAGTGTTGTCCCTCATGGCCGCCGGAAAGCGAAACAAAGAAATCGCCAGCGAGCTCTCGATCGCGGAAGACACCGTAAAGATGCACGTGCGAAACATTCTTTCCAAGCTTCAAGTCAACGATCGCACGGAGGCGGTTACGATCGCACTCCGCAGGGGAATCATCCACCTCTAACCTCCTTCCGAGTACCCGTCCATACACCCGAAATAGCTATCGGCTAGACGCTCGCTTTGGCGTTTAAGCGCCGGGGCCAGACGCGTAACTTGGCTTCAGACGCGAGGCCTTCCAAAGGTTTCGAGTCGCAGGAGGCAGAGGTGGACAGGCTGTACTCAAGATTTCCAGGTGGCAGCGTCGGACTGGCGCTGCTTGTCTTGAGGCTGGTCGACGGACTCGGACTAGTTGCGGAAGGGATACACCTGTTCACCCACAGAGAAGCCTCATGGGAACCCAAGAGTGTGCTGCTTCTTGGCCTGGTGCTCGTGGCCGGTGCGATGCTGTTGATCCTCGGTCTGCGAACCTCCTTGGCAGGCAGCGCTGCCGCTATTTTCACCGCCGGAGCGGCCCTGTACGACAGCCATCACCTAAAACTGTTGGGGAGCTTGACGGACGCGTGGCTATTCCTATTCACTCTCGTGTTTTTCCTCTCGAGCTCGCTCGCATTGCTAGGCCCCGGCGGCTATTCACTGGATGCGCGATTCTCCGGCTGGCGAGTGATCAAGTTGTCATCCGGACAATCGGCCTCAAAGGACTCAGATTTGACATGAAGGCGTTTCACGATGGCATCGCCGAAGTAATCGGACCAAGAGAAACTTAAGAGGAGGACCAAAATGGCTTCACCTGCTTATGGTTATCAATATTCATCGCCCACAACGTGGCTCGGTGATTCGCAAGCCGAAGAGGGCGCGCCGAGTACGGTGGCTCGATCGGAGGAAGTTGCCACGGAGAGCGATGCTTCTTCGGGCGCGGAACAATCGATTCCTAGCGCATTCGACGGGATTATCGGTGAGAGTGAGGCGCTGCAGCGCGTGCTGGCTCACGTGAAGACGGTAGCCGCGACGGACTCGACGGTGCTGCTCGAGGGTGAAACCGGCACCGGCAAAGAGTTGATTTCGCAGGCCATCCACGCTCTTAGCCGCCGAAGGGCCCGGAACTTTGTCAAGCTCAACTGTGCGGCGATTCCGTCGGGATTGCTGGAAAGCGAGCTCTTCGGCCATGAGCGCGGCGCGTTCACCGGAGCGATCACTCGTAAGATCGGCCGTTTCGAAGTGGCCGACAAGGGAACCCTTTTTCTCGACGAGGTCGGCGATATTCCTCTCGAGCTGCAGGCAAAACTGCTGCGCGTTCTTCAGGAACAGGAGTTCGAAAGACTCGGCAGCACGCATACCCAGCAAGTCAGCGTGCGACTCGTCGCAGCGACCAATCGAAGTCTCGCACAAATGGTCTCCGACAAGGAGTTTCGCAGCGACCTTTATTTCCGCCTCAACGTTTTCCCCATCGTGATTCCTCCGCTTCGGGAACGCCGGGAGGACATTCCGCTGCTGGCGGAATTCTTCGTGCAGGAATACTCCCAGCGGATGAACAGGCAGATCGACACAATCTTGGCATCCACGATGGAGCAACTGATCGACTATCCCTGGCCCGGAAACATTCGCGAGCTTCAAAACTTTATTGAACGGGCGGTGATCTTGACAACCGGATCGACACTCCGCGCGCCGCTGGGCGACTTGAAATCGCCCCTCGAGACTGAGCTTGCCGGGACCACTCTGAAACAGGTGGAGTCGGGTCACATTCTGAAAACTCTTCGCGAATCGCGCTGGGTGGTGGGGGGTCCCAGGGGCGCCGCTGCCCGTCTGGGCCTCAAGCGCACCACCCTGATGGGCAAGATGAAGAAATTGGGACTTTCACGCCCGGAGTTCGAAGTTGCGATCTAATCAACCATCCTCGATTCACGTTCCTTTTCCTCTCGCCTCGGGAGGCCGAGCCCGTCGTTCAACCCCGGGTAAACGGGCCCAGAAGCTGACGGGGGTGTCAGCATCGTGGCATCAAGAGCAAAAAAAAACCGTTCAGACACTGAAAGGAAAGGATTTGGGAGCAGCGGCTGCTTGGCAAAGCAATTGCCCTATGAAGTCACTAGCTTGGTAGGGAGCAACGAATTCGGAGAAACAACAAAAACCAGAAAGGTAAAGGAGGAAATATGAAGCTTCAATCGAAAATCGCAACATCAGTGGGACTCATGCTGCTTCTAGCGTGCGTCTCGTTCGCTCAACACGTCAAGACCGACTACGACCACAATACAAACTTTGGCCAATACAAGACCTACTCTTGGGAAAAGGTCCAGACGAAAGACCAGCTCCTGGTCGACCGCATTAAGAGTGCGGTGAACAGCGCACTGGCGGCAAAAGGCTGGACGGAAGTTCCCTCGGGAGGCGACGTCGAGGTCTTTGCCATTGAGACGACCCAGAACCAACAAACCCTGGACACGTTTTATAACGGGTTCGGAGGCGGTCGCCGTTGGGGAGGATTCGGCGGTGGATTTGGCGATGCCACCACGACCGTCGAAAACTACAAAGTGGGAACCTTGGTGGTCGATCTCTTCGATGCAAAAACGGAGAAATTGATTTGGCGAAGCTCATCGAGCGATACGCTCTCCGATAAGGCGGACAAGAACACCAAGAACCTCGACAAAGGCGTGAACAAAATGTTCCAGCATTTTCCTCCCGCCCCGTCGGCGAAACACTAAGGGGAGCGAGATGAATCGCTATCTGCCGTTTTCACTCGC
>DATNLB010000465.1:0-2561 GCA_035603095.1 Candidatus Acidiferrales bacterium | reverse complement strand
CTGCACCAACGTTTGCCACACGAACAAAAAGGACATCAACCGGCCCCACCGCTCCGGACCGTAGGCTTCTCGCAGAAAAACGTATGTGCCACCGGCTTTCGGCATCGCCGCGCCCAGCTCGGACCATACAAATGCATCCAGCGTCGCGAGAAGCGCACCCGCCAGCCATGCGATGAGCGCCTGCGGCCCGCCCATCGCCCGAATCACCAGCGAACTCACCACGAACGGGCCAATGCCCACGATCTCAATCATGTTCAGGGCGACGGCCTCTTTCAGGCCCAGTCCGCGCTCCAGGGCGGGACTTGCAGCATTGTTGTTGGTCTTCACGGGTCCGCCGAGAATAACAAATGCCTCCCGCGCCGCCTAACCCAGATTCGTTCCACAAGGATCATTTCAGTTTGCAACTCTTCTTGTACGGCTTAAACTCGTCGGGCGCAGAGCCTGATCCTGCACCATCTCTTTCTTGGACAGTGACGATGATTCCATCGCCGATAGGTCGCCGAGCCGGTCTGGTTGGCCTCTTCCTCCTGGCGCCTCTTGCCGTGCCGGCCCGCGCCTCCACGATGAATTTGCCACCCGAGGCGCCTGCCATTCTCGACAAAATCTATTCCTTCGACCTCGACGGGGCCATCGAAGCCGCGAAGCGCATGGAGCAGGAACGGCCCAATCACCCGCTGGGATATCTGCTGGAAACGGAAGCCTTGTGGTGGCGCATCTGGTGTACTTCCGCCGAGTTCAAGTATGGAATGAGCGACGCCCGGCGCCGCCCCAAGCTCGAGGCGGACCGGCACTATCTTGAGCTGGCTGCCCGGGTCTTGTCGCTGGCGGAAGCGCAGATCAAACAGAACGAATCCGCGGAAATGCAGTTCTATGCCGGGATGGCGGAAGCTTCGTCGGCGCGGCTTTACGCGCTGCGCGGCGAGTATCGCAACGCGGCCCGCTCCGGAGTGCGCGGACGCGAACACCTCCTCCGCGCCAAGGCTCTGGACCCGGATCTCGCCGACGCCGACTTGGGCCTGGGTCTCTACAACTATTACGTGGACACACTCAGCGCTATTGCCAGGGTCCTGCGTTTTTTTATGGGCATCCCCGGCGGGTCAAAGCAAGAAGGAGTACGCCTGCTCGAACGAGCCATCGCGCATGGCGTGCTCACTTCAAACATTGCGCGCTTCTATCTCGTGCTGAATCTCCACCGTTACGATCAACAGTATGAAAAGGCGCTCGACGTCCTCGGCCCGCTCGTTGAAAAATTCCCGGCCAATCCGCTATTTCAACTGGCGCGCGGTGACCTGTATGCCAAACTTGGCCGAAAGCAGCAAGCCTTGGCCTGTTATCGCGCCGCAAGCGCCTTGCCGGTCCAGGATTCGGAGTGTCAAACCCGTGTCCACGAGCTGGTGCGCGGATCGATCGCGGCGCTGGGCATGGAATAAGAGAGTTATCTACACCCCTGTTTAGTCTCAGGATTGGACGGTACTCAACGGCTATCCTTCCATCTTGTCTATAATCCGCCCTCGAATCCGCATTGACCTCGTCCCCATGCAGATGGTAATCATGTAGGGTTGCCCGAGTCCTGAGATTCGTGGCAAAGTGCGGCCTCACGCAGGGGTGGATAAAGGCTGGGCGGCGTTCCCCGGATCCCGGCTTCGTCGTGGTCAACGCGCAGCACGAATTTGGCATCTCATCCCCAAAGTGGGCTGGCGCCACGGGCTCCCCCCGTTCGCGCAGGCAAGTGGGCCCCGGCACGGCCGAGGTCGTCAGAAAAGATGAAGGAGTCTCAATGAAGCGGTCTTGGGCAGCGCTGGCTGTCGCTCTGGTGGCGATTTTTGCGGTAGCCGGCTGCAACGATTACGGCAACACGTTTCAGAACAATACGGGCGCCTCGTTGGCGTTTCTGTCCCCTCCGCGAGTCAGCGCAGGCAACGGTGATTTTACGCTCACCATTCAAGGCGCCGGCTTCGTTCTAAAGACAGTGGTGCAATGGAATGGCAAACCTCTCGTCACAACGGTCCCCACCGACAGTACGGGAGCCGCTCTCGGGAACACCGTAACCGCGGCCGTCCCCGCAGCCTTGGTGGCAAAGCCCGGCGTGGCCACTATCATCACTCTCAATCCCGCCTCCGGCGCGGGGAATAACGGTCTCTCCAATCCCATCGCCTTCATCATCAATCCGCCACCGAATCTACTGCCGGCCCTCACCAGCATGAGTCCGAACACCTCTCCCGCCAGCACTTCGCCATCGCAAACGCTCAGCATCACATTGACGGGTACGAACTTCCTCGCGAATACAGATCCGGCGCAAGCCTCCCAGGTGAATTGGAGTAGTGGTGGTACGCAAACAAAATTGGCCGTCTCGAACATCACTTCGACACAAATTCAGGCGACGGTTATGGGAAACATGTTCGCGAACACCGGCTCAACGAGCGCGACGGCCAGCGTGACAGTCTTTAATCCGCCGTCCCCCCCACCGGCGGGTTGCACCACATCGTGCGATGGGGGGGGTGGTGGCGGCTCGAGTGCTGCCCTGACCTTCACAATTTGTGCCGCCGGACAATCCTCTTGCG
>DATNLB010000437.1:0-3390 GCA_035603095.1 Candidatus Acidiferrales bacterium | reverse complement strand
GCCGCCGTCGTTTTGTCGAGTCCCTGGAAGCGCGCGTAGGTAAGCAAATTATCTTTCACGGACAAGAACAGTTCGACTGCTGTTGCCTGAATCACCGACGAAATCCGCTTTCGGACTTCGATGGGCCTTTTCACGACGTCGTAGCCGAGGATCTTTGCGGTCCCTTCGGTAGGGCGCGTGAGCGTGGAGAGCATGCGCAACAATGACGACTTGCCCGCGCCGTTGGGTCCAAGCAGACCGAAGATGATCCCGCAGGGCACGCGGAAACTCATGCCGTCGACGGCGCGGATCGGCGCTTTTCCGCGCGAAACGTATATTTTTACGAGATTTTCGACTTCAAGCGCAAACTCACTCATCTACAGCTCCAAAGTGGCGCCGCGGAACCTGTATACCGCGGGAAAAAACCGGCAAACGAGCAGAGACCTTACGGGTCGGATAGAATCGCTGGCAGGCCGCGTAGGGCCAGCCGTGTTGCTCTGCGGCATCAAGCCGCCGGGAGCGTTAGAGGAGAGGAATTTTGAGAAACATAGTGGTCACTCTATTGATTGCCTTTTTACCGTATCCGGCGTTCGCGCAGAAGTCAACACCTCCGTCGCCTGCGCAGGTCGCGCAAGAAGTGCGCGATTACCGGATGGATAACGAGGACCGCATCATCCGTGAGCTGAGTGAATTTCTTTCGATCCCCAACCTTGCGAGCGACACGCCGAACATCCAGAAGAATGCGGCGCATCTGGTGGAGATGCTGGAGGCGCGCGGGATCGAAACGCATTTGCTTCCCATCAGCGGGCGCGGCCCTGTGGTTTTCGGCAAGCTGATCACGCCGGAAGCGAAACGCACGGTGATTTTTTATGCGCACTATGACGGGCAGCCGGTCGATCCGGCGGCGTGGACGGATGGGAAACCGTTCGAGCCGGTCCTTCGCGATGCAGCTATCGAGGCTGGGGGAAAGCGCATTCCCTTCCCGGAAAACAGCGCGCAGCATCGGGCGGTGTACAACGATGACTGGCGAATTTATGCGCGCTCGTCTTCGGATGACAAATCGCCAATCGTGGCACTGCTGGCAGCTCTCGATGCGCTTAGGACGAAGAACATACCGTTGGCTGTAAATCTCAAGGTCATTTTTGAGGGAGAGGAAGAGGCAGGCTCGACAAATCTGCAACGAACGCTGGAGCTGCACAAGAATTTGTTGGGGGCGGACCTGCTCATCACGGCCGATGGCCCCGTTCATCAATCGGGGCGGTCGCTTGTCTTCTTCGGGAACCGGGGCGATATCGGGATCGACGTCACGGTGTACGGGGCAGTCCGCGCCTTGCACAGCGGGCATTACGGAAACTGGGCGCCGAATCCGGCGATGGAGTTGTCTCGGTTGCTGGCATCGATGAAGGATGCTGATGGACGCGTGCTGATCGAAGGCTATTACGACGACGTCACGCCGCTGGGCGATGGGGAGAAAAAAGCGCTGTCAGAAATGCCTGAGAACGACGCCGATCTCGAACGCGAACTGGGCATCGCCAAACCAGAAGGCGGCGGGAAGAAGCTCGTGGAGTTGATCATGCAGCCCTCGTTGAATATTCGCGGATTGCGCAGCGCTTACACGGGCGAACAGGCCCAAAATGTGGTGCCGGATCGGGCGGAGGCATCGCTTGAGGCGCGACTGGTGAAGGGCGAAGATCCGCAGAAGAAGTTTGAGCAAATCGCGGCGTTTGTCGAGAAACAGAGGTTTTACGTGATTGACCACGAACCCACGATGGAGGAACGCCGCGCGCATGCACGGATCGCGAAAGTGATTTATGAAGGCGGCTATCGAGCGTCGCGCACGCCGATGGATTTGCCGATGTCCAAGGCCATCATCGAAGTCGTGCGAGGGGCAGCGGGGAAAAACACGGTGGTCATGCCGTCGTCGGGAGGCAGCGTGCCGATGTATATTTTGGAAGACCTCGGTTTGCCTTGGATTGGCGTGCCGATTGTGAATTACGACAATCATCAGCACAGCTCGGATGAAAATTTGCGGCTGGGGCATTTTTGGCGCGGGATGGAAATATATGGGGCGATTTTGGCGGATTTGAATTGGTGAAAGAGAAAAGATTCAACACAGAGGGCACAGGGACCACAGAGGATCCAGAGAAGAACTTTGCAGCGAAATCAGAGAGACAAAAAATTCTGCAAGAGCTGCTTGCCGGAATCGGTGAGGACGGATTCGGGGTGGAACTGCACGCCTTCGATTTTGTGGCGGCGGTGCCGGAAAGCCATAATGATGCCGTCGTCGGTCTCGGCCGTGATCATCAATTCGCGCGGCAGGGATTTTCTTTCGACGATCAGGGAATGGTAGCGCGTGGCGGTGAAAGGGTCCGGCAGCTTGCGGAAAATGTTCTTGCCGTCGTGATGGATCTGGCTCGTTTTGCCATGAAAGAGTTTCGGTGCGCGGATGATTTTGCCGCCGAAGGCGGCGCCAATAGCCTGGTGGCCGAGGCACACACCGAGAATAGGAAATTTTCCGGCAAGGCGCTCGACCAGCTCCACGGAAATGCCGGCCTCCTGCGGCGTGCAAGGACCGGGAGAAATTACGATGCGCTCCGGTTTTCGGCGGACGATCTCTTCCACCGTAATCTTGTCGTTGCGATGCACTTCGACGTTGCAGCCCAGCTCGCCGAGATACTGGGCGAGGTTGTAGGTGAAGGAATCGTAGTTGTCGAGAAGCAGAATCATGACGGCTTCCTCGATTGATTTCCGCGGTGCGCTTTTTCCAGCGCCGTGAGCAACGCCTGCGACTTGTTCACGCTCTCCTGATATTCGTCTGCGGGCGTGGAATCCGCAACTATGCCGCCGCCGGCTTGGACGTGGGCGACGCCGTTTTTCATCACCATGGTACGAAGCGCGATGCAGGAATCAAGGTTGCCCGCGAAATCGAGGTAGAGAATGCCGCCGGCGTAAATTCCGCGGCGCGTGCGCTCCAACTCCTCGATGATTTCCATGGCACGAACTTTAGGCGCGCCGGAGACCGTGCCGGCCGGAAAACAGGCCATCAGCGCGTCGAAACAGTCCACGTCTTCGCGCAAGCGGCCGCGCAGGCTGGAAACCAGATGCATGACGTGCGAGTAGCGCTCGACGGTGAGCAATTTTTCGGGCTTCACCGTTCCGTAGTCACAAACGCGGCCGAGATCGTTCCGTCCCAGATCGACGAGCATGATGTGCTCGGCACGTTCTTTTTCGCTGGCCAGCATTTCGCGTTCGAGGCGCTGGTCTTCGGCCTCGTCCTTGCCGCGCCAACGCGTGCCGGCGATGGGACGGTAGAAAACATCGCGTCCCTGAACTTTGACGAGCATTTCCGGCGAACTGCCGACAACGGAGACGTCGTTTAGTTGCAGGTAGAAAAGATAGGGTGAGGGATTC
>DATNLB010000309.1:0-13916 GCA_035603095.1 Candidatus Acidiferrales bacterium | reverse complement strand
CATCTCGTCAAATGGCATCCGGAGTTGCCGCAGTCGTTCGGCGTTATCGTTAAAGTGTAGTTGTTGTTGACATGGCAAGAAGCGCAGGGCACGTTGGCGTGCCCGTTGGTCAGCAGGAAGCCCGTGGTGCTGTGATCGAAGATCGCCGTGGTCCAGGAAATGGTGTTGTGGCATCCCGCGCAGTTGCCCACGGCAAAAGCCGTGCCGGCCGCGGAGTGCACCGGATTAGTCGTCTTCTGCCACGTCGTCAAGTGGCAGCCCGAATTTCCGCAGTCCGTCGCCACAATCTGAAGGGTGTAGTTGCCGCCGATGTGGCAAGAAACGCAGGGCACGCTCGCGTGGCCATTGGTCAAGGGGAAGTTGATCGGAGGGGCACTATGATCGAAGGCTGTTCCATTGAAGCTTGCTCCCAACCAACTGTCAAAGGAATGGCACAATTCTCATTTCTTATCAAACTGCGAGCTGGCGTGGGGCGGATTCGTAGTCTTTTGATAGTCCGTCAAGTGGCATCCGGAATTTCCGCAGTCGTTTGGCTGCGTAGTCAAATTGTAATTGTTGTTGATGTGGCAGGAGGTACAAGGCACATTCGCATGGCCAAACGTCAGCAGGAACCCGGTGGTGCTGTGATCGAACTTCGCGCCCAGCCAACTGTCAAACGTATGGCACGTTGTGCAAAGCTTTGGGTCGAACGCTTTCCCTGCTGATTGGTGGTTCGGATTCGTGGTCTTATTAAAATCCGAGAGATGGCAGGAAATGCATTCGGTGGAAAGACCCTGGAACTGACCCACTGCCGCGCTCTTGTGGCAGTCCTCGCATTGCACCGCGGCGTGAGCGCCGAACAGCGGGAAGCGATTTTGGTGATCTTTGACTTGCTGAATGGCATTATTCCAACCGAGAACGGAGTGGCACTGTGCGCAGTCCGTGCCCATTTTCCGCTGGTGAATATCGGCGTGGCAATCCTGACAATTTTTGCCTACGTCCGCGAATATCGGTTTTACGTGGCACTGCGTGCATTGAACTTTCTCATGCATGCCGCGGAGCGGATATCTTGTTTTATTGTGATCAAATTCAGGGACGGCGCGGATGGGGCGCCAGCCAGTGGCGGTGTGGCAGTTCTCGCAGGGAATGGCGAGAGGTCCGTGGGGACTACGCGTGGTCTCCCGCTGTGGTGCGGGCACGGGAGCGCTCGCTGCCGAACAAGAGAAGAGCAGCAAGCAACACAGGATTTGAATGGACTTAGCCGTAACAGCCTCCTAGGCTTTCAGCTTCCGTAAATCCGATTTCCCTGACGAGTTGTGGTGCGCCATCATTACAATAACCCCACGGAGGATTATGGTCTTTGCGCCGGGGCAATAACAACTGTACCGACGTTCAGTTTTTGGCCAGGGATAATTCAATGGCAAATTAGTACCAAGACTGCCGGTACTCTCGTAACCTTGTTTATAAACGAGGGAGCCAGATTCCAAGCGTGGCGGATTCTTTGCCAAGCTTCGGCGCTCCCTTCTGCAGCACACCCCTCTTTGCGCGAAATCCATGGGTTGGGACAGAGCGGCCAGAGAGGGGGACAGGTTCAATGGTTCGGTAAGAAGGGTTCTCCCACTGGCAGGAGGGTTTGCATACTGCAGAAGAGTTGACTTCTTCAGAGGGCCGATGTCCGGGCCGTGACAGTCAGAACACTTCGAAGGCGCCTGTTTGTAGACAATTACAGGCTTGGCGTCAACCATACGCGTCTGCTTATGGCATTTGTCACAAGCCACGCCCTCGTGGCCGCCCTGCAAGGGGAAATGCGTCCGGGTGTCATGGTTAAAGGTGGAAGGCACCCAGCGCTGCGAATCGTGGCAGTCCGCACAAGGTGTCTTCCCGGCCTTGGCAAATTGGCCGTCATGGGCATCCTTGTGGCAATCTTCGCAGACTTGCGATGTGTCCTTGAACTGTATTTCCTTTTTGCCGACCGGCACCTTGTGACAATCACCGCATTTGGCGGCACGATGCGCTCCAAGCAACGGGAATTTGGTTTTCGAATGGTCGAAGCCACTCACGTCGGCCCAGGACCTCACGTTATGGCAAGCTTCGCATCCCTGAGGCGTGCCGTCGGCACGGCGCCGCGCCATGCGCTCCTTGAATTCGCCATGATGGACATCCTCATGGCAGCCGGTGCAGGTCCGATCTTCGAAATGGAAGGGCAGGATTTTGTCGGTCCGTCCGGCAGCACCAACTTTGTGGCAATCGGAGCAAGGAACAGCGGCGTGAGCGCCGGTCAGTGCAAAACGCGCCTTGCGATGTTTGGCGATAGTGAATGTGGAGCGGTGAAAATCCAGAACGGTATGACAATCCTCGCATTTGTCTCGATACGGAGCGGCTTTAAATTGTCCGTCATGAGCGTCCTTGTGGCAGTCGGTGCAGGCCGCGAATTTCACCTTGTAGATCGTGTCCTTGCCCGCGGGTAGATGGCACTTGTCGCATTCCACTTTGACGTGCTTGCCCTTCAGAGGGTATTTGGATGTGTCGTGCTCTTTCACGCCGAAAAGCGAAGGCTTCCAGCCATCCACAGTGTGACATTCCGCACACTCGCCCTTTTTGGGCCGTGCTTCGAACTGGCCCTTGTGGGGGTCCGGTTTGTGACAATCATTGCAATTACCAAACGGCAGCTGCTTTTTGAAATCACCTTTCAGGTGGCATTCCGCACAGCCGACCATGGCGTGCTTTCCGAGGAGCGGGTACTTGGTCTTGGAATGGTCGAATTCGAAGCGCGGCAGCAATTTTTTCCAACCATTGGTAGTGTGACATTCTTCGCAACGCTGTTTGAAGGAGCCTTTGTGCGGATCGATATGGCAGTCGATGCAGGCCTGGAACTTCATGTCCCTGTAGCGTGCCTCACCGCCGGGCACATCCGGCTTGTGGCACTTCTCGCACTCGACCTTAATGTGAAGACCCGTCAGAGGATAGCGGGTCTTGGAGTGATCGAATTGCTTTGCCGCCTTCCAATCCACGTAATTATGACATTGCAGGCATTTGTCGCCGAGCTGGCCTTTGTGCACATCTTTGTGGCAGGGTACGCAATTTTGCGACAACCCGAAAAAGGACTTCGAAAGATCTTTCATCTTGATGAGCGCGCGTTCATCGGAAACCATGTATGCCGGCAGGTGGCACTTCTCGCAAGCAAGGCCCGCGTGCTTCCCTTCCAGGGTGTAGCCCGTCAACCGGTGATCGAATTGCTTTTGTGAAGGCTCCCAGTGAATGAGGCCGAAATCCACGCCATTGTGATCGAGGTGGCAGCGGACACAATCTTTGCCATTGGGATTTTTCATCTGGATCTGGGCGTGATATCCGTGCTTCGCCGCCAATCGTTGGGCCACTTCTTTATGGCAATCCAGGCATTTGAAAGTCGGCGTGCTGGTGCCGAATTGGTGGCAGCTGGCGCATTGTACGGTTCCGCTTAAAGACTGGTGGGCCTTCGCAAGAGGGCCCGGCGAAATTTGTGCCTGCGCAGGAACGCACAGGAAGAGAACTAATACGAATAAAATGGAAAGGGGTATCGCCAACGGCCTAATGGGACAAATTCGGGAAGAAGCACTCTTCGCTGTAGCCCCGTTGAAATACACCAATCCCTCCCTCAAGGGGATTTGAATCAATGGTACGAGGCTGAGTAGCGGCATGGTAGCACACGAGGAAGACTTTTTCGCGCACCTTACTCTCACTCGTGTCCAAATTTGAACGGTGCAGGGTAAAAGAGTGGAGTCCGCGTTGCGATCAATGAAGAAGCTCTGAGGAACAACAGGCAGTGGCGGATATTCGGATGATGAGGTCAATACCCTCTACCCTTGAAATTTATAGCCAATCCCGGGGACGGTGATGATCAGCTCCGGTTTTTTGGGAGCCTTCTCCAATTTCTGGCGTAAGCCGGCAACGTGAACATCAACGGTGCGTGTGAACGTGCCAGCCTCGTAGCCCCACACCTCGCGCAAGATTTCATCACGGGAAAGAGTGATCCCGTTGTGCTCCGCGAAATACCGCAGGAGCTGAAATTCCCGGGCAGAAAGATAAACAGGTTTGCCTTCTCGCGTAACCTGAGTGCCGCGAATATCCACGCGGATGGAGCCAAAGTGGAGAATTCCCTGTCCGATCCGTGTGGGGGCGCGCCGCAATAGGGCTTCGATACGGGCCATAAGTTCCAAAGTATCGAATGGTTTCGTGACGTAGTCATCTGCACCCAGTTTGAGACCAGCCACCTTGTCGATAATTTGGCCACGAGCGGTAAGCAGGAGAATGGGGGTTGCCAACCCCGCCAGCCGGATGTCGCGACAGACGTCAAGACCGCTGCGGCGAGGCAGCATGATATCGAGGATGATCAAGTCGAAGGGCAGACTGGTCGCCTTTTCGAAGCCCTGTTCACCATCGGGAGAGAAATCCACGACGTAACCCTCGCTTTGCAGACGATCGCTCAGGGTCATCCGCAATGCTTGTTCGTCTTCCACCAATAGAATATTCTCGTTCATTTTCAAATAGACGGATCTGGTTTAGAAGTGACGGACGCCATTTCCGATTCTTGTTTCTCGACGATTGGCAAGTGGAGGGTGAATATACTCCCGACCGCCAGTTCACTAACCACAGAAAGTGTTCCTCCCATAGCTTCGGCAATGCTCTTGGCGAGAGACAACCCCAAACCTGTCCCGTGAATCTGGGCCGCCGTGACCGCCGCGCCGCGATAAAAGGGTTCGAAAATGTGCGGCATCTCCAAGCGGTCAATACCCATACCGCGATCTTGAACGGTGATCCGGATTTCCTTGCTGCTCCGCTCTTCGGAATCGTGGACGAAAGCGCGAATACCGATCCAGCGGCTCTCACCACTATACTTCACGGCATTTACGATCAAGTTCTGCAGGCACTGAGAGAGCGCGGACAAATCCCCCATGACGCAGGGCAGCCCGGATTCGATGCGCCGCTCAATCACAAAGCCTATTTCGTGCACCAATTCCGCAGTATTGTCCAGCACGGAATCGATGATTTGCGAAACCTGCAGTGGGCGCAAAGTATAGCGGTACTTCCGGTCTTTCGTCGAGGCAAACAGCAGAATCTGGTTCACAAGTTCGGTAATCTGCCGACATTGGTTTTGGATTGCGGAGCCATAGCGTTTAAGCTGATCCTTCCCACCGACAAGACCGTCTGCAATATTGTCCGCCGCCGAGGAGATGACCGCCAAGGGAGTGCGTAGCTCGTGCGAGACCGAGGCAACAAACTCCATTTGCAGCTTGGCCAGTTGGATCGCGCCGAGCATTTTGCTTCTCTGGATGGCCCAGACCGAAGCGCTGGCCAACGCCAG
Source organism: Candidatus Acidiferrales bacterium (assembly GCA_035603095.1). GTDB lineage: Bacteria > Acidobacteriota > Terriglobia > Acidiferrales > UBA7541 > Acidiferrum. The sequence continues at coordinate 8,596 of DATNLB010000309.1, read as the reverse complement.
GGTAATTCCGAGAACACCGATGAGCCTGAAGATGGAGCGCCGAGAGGTGGCAGCGACGTTGGCAAGCTGCTGAGACGCCTGCTCGTCGTAGAGCCGCTTGATTTCCTCCAAGTCTTGACGGACACGTTCGAAGGCTGGCGCACCCCCCTTAAGATCCAGGGTGACCGCTTCGTTGGTGATGCCTTCAAGAATCGAAGCCAGCACTTCATTGCGCACACTAAGATATTCGGACCAATCGCGTTGGAGGCGTTTGCCCACCTCAATTTCGTTAGGCATTCGAGCCTGAAGCAGATATTCGCTGATCCCTTCGCTTACGCGATGATCCGCTTCGCGAGACTGGTCGGCGTATTCCAGTTGGAGATTGCTATCGTTGGTGGTTAAGGCATAAAAAGTGCTTCGGCGTGTCTCCTGGGCCTGGTACTGCAGCTCACCAATTCTGTGAAGTCCCAGCACGGAGCCAGCGTACATTTTCTGAGCCTCAACGTTCGTAGTGTGGAGATCGCGTATGACGAATCGACCGATGGCGATCACGATAAGGAATACGATGAGTAGCAACAAGGACGAATTGTAGGGGGATGCAAGGGCCAAGACACGGTCCAACGGCGCCGCCGGGCCGGCCAATGTCCGTCTACGCGCGCGTTTGTTTTGCCCGTTCATATCTACTTGGCAGTGCGTGGTGGCACGTGAAGCCTGTAGCCCTTATCCTCGGGACCGCGCTCATCGATCCGAACGGCTTTAACCGTGGGGTCCAAATCCGAGACACGAAGATAGCCAATGGCGCCGGGCACGTTAAATACGAACTTGCGCACGCCCACGGGAGTCGCCAGGGTTTTTGGCGAAACAAGCACTTCGCCGGTGAAAACGCCGTGCAGGAAGTGATTATTGAAATCGGTCTCATTCATCTGGCAGATATCGCGAAGCACGACGGCGCGCTCCGGCTGGCCGGGCTCCATCATAACGAGGGTGATGCGGCGGCCATTTGGCCAGTGACTGCGCTCACCAAGAAAAATTCTTCGCAGCTCGGGCATGGAGAGATTCTCAACCGGGTTAGAAAGGTTAACGACAACGGCCAAATTTTGCTCGGACGCGATCTGCGGCCGCGGCAATAAACGGGAGTTTGGAGTGGGCCCGAAGGAGAGCGCCGCAATGGAGAAAGCGGCACTCGCCAAAATGAACAGTAGACCTGCCAGGCGACGCATGCGTTGGTCTTTCTAGAACGTAAATCCGACTTGAAGGGCAAGCGCATTGACCGCCGGCTGTCCTCGTAAGGCAGTGTAGTCATACTGCAGCTTCACAGCCACCGTCTCGCTGGCATCATAACGGAGACCGAAGGAGGGGCCTTGGCGCAATCCAACGTCGGGGAAGACGGGCTCTGTCCCGGGGGCGTTCACATACTGGTATCGGAAGTAGGGCCGATAAGAGCCGAATTGTTTTGAAACCTGGGTATAGAACCCCGGGGTATTGAATACGCGTGGAACACCGTTGGGGGCATGACGAACAATGAGGGCTTCGTTCAGCCATTCAAACTTCGAACGCACCAAGACGGCGTGCGCCGCAAGGATAGTTTCTCCGATTCTGGGGAGGTTTACCGGCGCAAGCAGGTCACGGTAAGCCGAAAAGCCCACCTGCAAGCCACGAACTGCGTCGGGACGAGCGAAAAGTGCAAGGTTGAAGGCCTTGTGGTTCTGGTCATCAACCACATTCTGCACTGGTTCCTCCGTAATCGGGGAACGCGAGGCACGCCCGTTCCCAACCTCTGCGACGTAGTGCAAGCCGAGATGGCCGGAGGGGATCAGGCCAGACACCGACGCTCCCACAGTATGAATCGGCAGAATTCCTCCGCGGTCCTCGAATTGAAAGAGAAAGGGGCGGCCCGTCGTCGTTTGAAACCAAGTGCTATGGTGATAGGCCGTATTGTAATAGCCGATCGCTGTGTGATATCTGCCGACAGCGAACTTGAAATAATCACTGTGGGAATACTGAAGAACCATGCGTTCGACATCCACGCCGAAGGTATTATTTTCACCGCGTGTTTCGCCGTAAATGTTGTCCGGTCCACCTTCAAAAACAATTTCACTAAGGAACTTGAATTTTTCCGAGATGTCCGAAGTGATAAAAAGGTTGAGCTGGCCAAGGCTGAAGGCGGTCGTATCATGCCTCTGGTTATCCCCGTGAAGCGTGATATCGCCAAAACCGCGCATGCGCAACAATGTCTTGCTAACATCCATTCTCTCCGGCACCGCGTTGTCCGTTTGCAGCTCAGTTTCACTTACGGGAGGCGCACTCGCTTGGACAGGTGGAGAAGGAAAGCTTACAGGAGCAGCAGCTTGCTGCTTAGCCGCTTCTAATTGCTTGACTCTAGCCTCCAACTGATCAATTCGTTGGAGCAAGTGCTGCAATGTTTGCTTGTCGGCAGCCGCCGCGTCGACGGGTTGCTGCGCCCGGAGAATCGTAGCGTTGACCAGAATCCCCAGAAGCAACGGAAATATTCGCCATACGATTATCCGACGGTTGAGCTTCAGAGCCAACCTAACTCTGATGGGTGAGGGACTAGAGAACTTCATGCATTCCTCCTTCAGCTATGCATTCGCAATGGGCAGCAGGCGTCGACCCTATTAAGGTAGCTTAAAGCGCGATCGCTGATGGGGAGGATGTCGTGATGGTATAGAAGCTGTTGCGTATCGCTCCCCTGCCAGCTATCGGAAGATGGGCCCTTGGGTAGTGCCTCGCTCAAAACTAGACAGGCCGCTTAGCTCTGATCTGGGCCTCCGGGATCAAGAGGAGCAACGTGGGCAAGCTTGAGCCGGTGCAGAGGACAACGAAAGAGAGGAAATCATGCAAGGAGGGCCGAACAGAGGGATCGTGTCGGAGACGTGGGGACAACAGGGGACGGCCCAAGGTTGCTTTATCGCTGGAAGATTCCTCTCGCCGAGTAATTACTCTCCAGCTCAACCATTGGTTCTCGATTGCCGGCGTGATCGCGGTAGGCTGGTTGCATTTATTAGTCATCAAGACCGCTAGAGTTCACTCAGGTTGATCCACCTGAGGAAATGAATTCATCATGGAAATCAATCTGGCGGCATCAGAAATTGCAGCCCTGGAAGCAGCGTTGGCGCTGGGCGTGTAGCGCACAACATCGGGGCGGACAACTTTGGGTTGGCCGGGCACGGAGAACTCGGCGGCAACGGAATTCTGGTCCTGGGAGCGGTTACCGCCGGGATCCGGTTGCTGGCGTCGCTGGGCATCTTTTTTACGGTTGAAATCGCCGATGATTCGAGCAACGTAAGCCTGGGTCTCCGGGTAGGGAGGCACGCCGTGATATTGCTCGACGCGATCTGGTCCGGCATTATAGGCCGCCAGAGCTTTACTCAGATCGTTGTGATAGCGAGACACCAGTGCACCCAAGTAGCGCGTGCCGCCTTCCACGTTGGCAGCGGGGTCCATGGCGTTCTGTACGCCCATCTGTGCGGCAGTCTGCGGCATCAGCTGCATTAGCCCCCGCGCACCCTTCGGGGAGACTGCGTTTGGATCGAATCCGCTTTCAACAAGAATCAAGGAGTTGACCAGATCGGGGTCCAGGTTGTTTCGTTTGCTGGCGGCACTGACGATCGAATCGAGGCCGCTGGCAGGTGCAGGGATGACGACCGGCGGCAAGTATGAGTCCAATTCTTCAATGCGCACGATGTCGGCAGTAGGCACGTCAATGTAGTTGTCTGGCGTCTCGTCTAGGTATAGGCGAGTCGCCGTGTCTCGCGCTTCGCGACGTTCATGCCGGATAGCAAAGCCGTTGCGCAAGATGGCTATGTTCGCAGCAGACGCTGACAGACTGGCTAGAAAGATCAGAGCCGCAACGATGCCAAGTTTGTAGCCAAATTTCATACCGGAGACGCTTACCCCATCGGACCAGGGACATCCCGCATAGGCCGCCTTGAATTCAGCAGCCAGTTCAGCCCAGCAAAAATCAATATCAACGTATTTTGGCAGTTCGTCTTTGCGCTACATCAATCTTGGCGGCAAATTGTCGGACGATGAAAATTCATGATTGGCTTTAAGACTTGAATGACTTATTCGGGATCCCGATTGCCGAGGGTAATCGACCTGGCTTCCGCACCTTGAACACCTCCACGCGCCTTTCCCACTGGTCCGGCACCTTTTACCGGTTATGGGCGGTCTGCTTCAACATTTCCATTAAAAGGACATTTAATTCTTAGCGACCCTGACCACGATTGCCAACACATGAGTATTTAAAGAGAGCGAGGCTGCCTGTCTTTGCGCTAAGTCAATTAAGTTGGCCAAGTTCTGGGTTATAAGTGACGGTGCTTTGGAGAAAAGCGATTTCGCACTGTGGCCGTGCATTTGCTCTTAGCCAACTACTGGGTTTGCCATTTTCAGAAACCTCGGGTGGTCGGGTCAGCTTTTCATGGTCCGAATGAGGCGTGGTGGCAGGTTCCGTGGAGGCAGCGACGACATGAAACATCTGCGCATTATGCTGGCTGCGATCCTGACTCTGGCGATCAGCGCGCCAACCTACTCCGATCAAGCGAAGGCTGCGTATAGTCGCGGTGTTCGTGCCGAGTCGCAGAACCAAAACGATGCTGCCTACGAAGCGTATAAGGAAGCATACGCGCTGAAGCCCAAGGATCCGAAATACATTGCCGCCTACCTGCGGTCGCGAGCGGCGGCCGCAGCCGAACATATGCGAAAGGGCCAATCGCTTCGCGATAACCTCAAATTAGAGGAAGCGCTCGTGGAATTTCAGCGTGCGGCAGAGATTGACAGGTCCAACCTGGGGGCGCAGGAAGAGATGAGCCGCACCGCCACAATGATCAAAAAGCAAGCCCAGGCAGGGGCTCCCGTCACCCCGACTGCGGAGTCACCATTGAGCAAGATGATGGAAGAGGTTGAGGGGCCAGTCGACCTGGAACCCTTTTCGGACACCCCGCTTACGCTGCGCATGACGACTACGGCGGATAATGTCTACAAGACCATCGGCAAGCTGGCCGGAATCAACGTGCTGTTTGACCTGGACTATAAACCGCAGCGTATCAATATCGAGTTGGACGACGTCCCCTTGCGCGAGGCGCTAAGGATGGTCGCCATGCAATCGAAGACCTTCTGGCGGCCTATATCGACCAAGGCGATCTTTGTCGCCGCGGAGGGCAGGCGCAAGGACTTTGAAGATAACGTGATGACGACGTTCTATCTTCGCAATGCGTCGACGGCGAGCGAGTTGCAAGAGGTGGTCGGCACCCTGAAGGGAATCCTGGACATCAGCCGGATTCAAGTAAATCCCACGCACAGCGCGATCACACTCCGGGGCACGCCGGACCAGTTGGTACTGGCGCAGAAATTGGTCTCCGATCTCGACAAGCCGAAGGCCGAAGTAGTGATCGACATCGCCGTGTTGGAAATCAGCCGCGACCGGCTACGCACATTGGGCACCAGTGTGCCAACCACGTACTCCATTGCTCCCCCGTCATCGCTAACCGTGCAATCTATATCTCATCTAGCCTCCAAGGATTTTGCATTAGGGATTCCAGGCGCCTCGGTCACTGCTCTCATGAGCGACAGCAACACCAAGGTCCTCCAGAATCCGGAAATTCGCGTCCTTGACCAGCAAAAGGCTACCTTGAAAATCGGCGATCGCGTGCCGATCGCCACCGGTTCGTTCTCTTCGGGCGGCGGCGTGAGTGGGGGAGGCATCAGTCCTTTGGTCAACACTCAATTTCAATATCTCGATGTCGGCGTGAATATTGACATCACTCCGCAGATTCACTCGAATCGCGAAGTTACCCTGAAATTGGTTTTGGAGGTTTCATCGGTCACAGGTGAGGTAAATATCGGAGGAATCACACAACCCCAGATTGGACAGCGCCGCATCGAGCTCGAAATGCGATTGGAAGATGGTGAGATTAACCTGGTGGGCGGGATTCTGACGGATTCAGAAACGCAGTCGATTAGCGGTTATCCCTGGCTGGCAAAAATTCCCCTCTTGAAGTACTTGTTTGGTCAGGAGAATAAAGATCGGCGTCAAACCGAAGTCGTCTTTGCGATCACACCTCACATCGTGCGGGCAGAGGAAATCACCGACGAGAATTTGCGGCTGGTTGATATAGGCACCGGGACCTCCGTTGGCCTGCGGCGAAAAGAACCAAAGAAAAAGGCCGGCAGCAGCTCGTCACAGCCGAGCAAGCCCGCAGCTCGCGGTACGACGCGACCGCTGAGCCCGACCACCGTACCCTCAGCGCCAACTTCCTAATAATCCATCCCCTGGTGTCATGGTGTTGCGCTCAGGAGCACATTGCTGCGTCCATCCTGGTCTGGCCAACTACGGATGCGTGTACTGGAGACGAAATCATTCCTTTTCCCAAATTTTTCCCTTCTGTTCCCGATTTGTGCAAGATATTTCACGAATGCTAGCATGCCGCCAGTCAACCCTTTTGAAATGAATGACTTGCTGACAGGAGGACTAGGCATGGAGCTTGCTTAGTATAAGGCAACACTCGCCTTGGGACGAGTGCCCACATGTACCGACTGGTCTGTTCACTCTTCAAATCCACAGAATATTATTCGGTTGGAAGAAGTGCGCCGTCCTTTCAAGGCCCGGTACAGCTTAAGGTCCGATCCCCGCAGCCAGGACCTGCAACCCAATCGAGACAGGGACTACGCTGAAAATTATGGCAAACGCTCAGGCGGCCTCACTAACAGCTCGTTTACAATTGCCGCAAAACAACAGCTTGGAGATGAAGGTGGTGGCCCGCCAAGGGAGCCAATATGCGGAGCTGTCCCAGTTATTTGCGGGTATCCCCCGGGCGGATTGCGCAATCATCGTATCCGCCGCGCACCAAACGAAGTTCCCACGCCGGCAGACGATCTTTTTCGCAGGCGACGCGATCAAAGACATAGTGTTGCTGACCGAAGGTTCCGTAAAGATAACGCAGCTGGGAGAGAATGGCAGCGCAGTGATCCTCCGACTCGAAGGGCCTGGTGAGATAGTAGGGTCGCTTGGGTCTGCGCAACACGGTAGGCACAGCTCAACCGCGGAGGCACTCCTTCCGTGTAGGGCGCTGGTCTGGAATGCCCCGACGTTTGAGGCCCTTTCACAACGGTTCCCTCTCCTTCAGCGCAACACGATGCGTATCATGGCAAAGCGCCTGCAGGTGCTCGAAGGCCGATTTCGAGAGATATCCACGGAAAGGGTCGCCCCGCGTCTGGCTCGAGAGCTGGTTCGGCTGCTTCCGCAAGTAGGCCGGAAAGTGGATGGTGCGCTGGAAATCAACCTTTCGCGGGAGGAGTTGGCGCAGATGACAGCGACTACGCTGTTTACCGTGAGTCGGCTGCTCTCGAGCTGGGAAAAGCAGGGCATCTTGACTCTTCGACGAGAAGTTGTAGTGGTAAGAAGTCCTCTCGGCCTGTTGGGTATAAGCGAACTCAAATGATCTCCGCGCACTTTTTCACTGAGAAGGCCGCTGCGCGGCTGATGAACCAGCCGGTGAGATACCTGGAGCAGCGATGAGGTCCGTATTTGCTGAAGTTGTCGTGAGCCGCCGGATTTTTCTGAAGCGCAACCTGAAATCGCCAATCGCGAAATCCATAGCGGTGGCGGCATCCCCAATGCGCGTGGTCGTGATATGTTCCGCCATGCTGGCATGCGCCGCGCCGATGATCGGGCAAGGCACACAAGGCGGCCTAGATTTACAGAATCCAGCCGCTCCTTTGTCGAGACGGCAGATGCTAATGCGGCGCACGCAGTCATTGGGAAAACCCGTTTCTACGAACACAGAAGTTCCTCCAGACACGCCCGTAGTAACTCTGGAAGGCGTCTGCGACCACTCGCAAGTTCCTGGAACGAAAGACTGCAAGACCGTCATCACCCGTGCACAGATGGACGGCATAATCGACCTGCTTGCGCCCGGTACTCCGCAAGATGCACGTCCTCAGTTTGCGATCAAGTATGCGCGACTACTCGCTGCTTCCGGAGAGGCGCGGCGAGAACATCTAGAGAAAAACCCCGGGGTGGCCAATGAGTTGGAAGCACAGTTGAAACTGGCTCGCATGCAGGTGCTGGCCAACACCCTGTATCACCAGATGCAGGAGCAGGCCGAAAACGTTCCGGCGACCGAGATTCAAAAGTACTATACGGACCACCGGGCCGATTTCGATCAGGGCGAAGTAAGGCGTCTCTACGTTCCCAGGTCGATCGCAGGGACAAGTGGTCAACCTCTGGATGCTTCGGCTATAAGAGCGAAGGCCGACGAGCTACGGGAACGGGCCGCCGCCGGCGAAGATTTCGATCAGCTGCAACGAGAAGCCTACAAAAACCTGGGAATCGACGTCCCCCCGCCACTCACCAAGCTAAATATGGTGCGCCGGTCAAGTCTTCCTCGAGAGGAGGCAAAGGTTTTTGATCTCAATGTTGGCGAGCTATCGCCGGTACTGGAATCTGGGGGCGCGCTGGTTATTCTGAAGCTTGCATCGAAACAATCGATTCCGGTCGAGTCTGCTGGGCCGGAGATCAAATCCACTCTGCAGCGGGATCGCCTGCAACGGGAACTACAGAGCGCCACGAATAACGTCAAAGCGCAATTCAATTTGA
>DATNLB010000429.1:0-6251 GCA_035603095.1 Candidatus Acidiferrales bacterium | reverse complement strand
TCACTTGCTCAAAACCCCATGATGTTGTAGCCGCAATCGACGTGAATTGTTTCGCCGGTGATGCCGGAACCTGCGTCAGAAAGCAAGAATGCCGCGGTTCCTCCGACTTCGCCGGGATCGACGTTGCGTTTCAACGGAGCGCGCTCGGCATGCGCCTTCAACATGTCTCCCAAGCCGGAGATTCCGCGAGCTGCCAGCGTCTTAATCGGCCCCGCAGAAATCGCGTTTACCCGGATACCCTTTTGCCCCAGGTCGCTGGCCAGATATCGCACGCTGGCTTCCAGCGCGGCTTTCGCTACGCCCATGACGTTGTACTTCGGCACGACTTTTTCCGCGCCGTAGTACGTCAGCGTCACGATGCCTCCGCCGGCTGTCATCAGGGGCGCTGCCGCTCGCGATACCGCGATGAGCGAGTACACGCTGATATCATGCGCGATGCGAAATCCTTCGCGCGTGGTGTTCACAAACTCGCCCTTCAATTCTTCCGCGGGAGCAAACGCCACGCTGTGCACAATGCCGTGAAGCACTCCGTAGCGCGATTTGAACTCCTCAAATACCTTGGCGATCTGATCGTCCGATGAGACATCGCACATGAAGCCCTCAGCCCCCGGCAGATCGGTGATCAAGTCCTTGGCTTCCTGCTCCATGCGTTCATTCTGATAGGAAATCGCCAGCCGCCAGCCGGCTCCGTGCAGTTTCTGGGCGATGGCCCAGGCGATACTGCGCTTGTTCGCCAAGCCGAAAATGACCGCCGTTTTCTGCGTGTCGCTCATCGTTTCTCCCGCTCGTCACTCGACACTAGCCACTCGCCACTTCTTCTAAATCCGATGAAACGCTTTCTCAATTTCTTTCATGGAATACCGCAGCACCACTGGGCGTCCGTGCGGACAGCTCATCGGGCAATCGGTTTTCGCCAGCGCGTCGAGCAACCATTCCATTTTCGATTGTTCGAGCGGCATGTTCACTTTGATCGCCGCGTGGCACGCCGTGGACGCCGCAATTTTCGCCTGCAACGTTTCGATTGAAATCGTCGCGTTCTCTCGCTCGATGCCGTCGAGAATCTCGGTGAGTAGTTTTTCCGCGTCCGGTGCGCCGACTCCCGCGGGCACGGCCTGGATCGCCACGCTCTTCGGCCCCATGAGTTCGACTTCGAATCCGTTTGCGGACAATTCTTCCGCGATCTTTTCAAACGTGACGATCTGCCGCGGCGACAATTCAATCACCAGCGGCATGAGCATGCGCTGCGCTTCGACTTTTCCGGCGCGGCGCGCTTCCAGGTGCTGCTCGAAAAGGACGCGCTCGTGCGCCACGTGCTGGTCTACGATCCACAGTCCTTCGCCGTTCACCGCGACGATGAAACTCGCGCTGATTTGCCCCAGCGGCTTGAGGTCAGCGATTTGTTCCGGACGTGGAAGGCTCGCGGGAACGTCAGCGCTCGGGGCGGCAAGATTTGCGGCCCAATTCCCGGCGGTGGAAATCCGCGCCGGCGCGTCACTGGCGCCAAATGCTGTTCCCGATGTGAATGGAATCCGCTGCTCAACTGGCCGCATCGGCGCGACCGTGAGATCGAATCCGCCATCCGAGCCGACGCCGGAGCCCACGCCGATTTCTTCCATCGGTGGAATGATCGCGCGCGGCACGCCCGATTCCACCGGTGCGGGCGTGATTCCGCCGGAAAACGGACCGTTCCCGAAGCCTGTCGTTTGCGGAACGGCCGCGGCTGCGGCGGCAAAACTTGCGATGGGCCGCGCGCCCATCAATGCCTGGCGAATCGCATCGCGCGCGAAATCGTGGACAAATTGCGAGCGCCGGAAGCGCACTTCGATTTTTGCGGGATGCACATTGACGTCCACTTCGTCGTAGGGCATCTCCAGAAAAAGCAGCGTCGCGGGAAAAACTGCCGGTGGCAGAATGTTGCGATACGCTTCGTGAATCGCGTGCAGAATCAGCCGGTCGCGCACCAGGCGGCGGTTCACAAAAATGTAGATGCCGTTGCGATTCATCCGCTGTATGTCCGGACGCGACGTAAATCCACTCACCGTCAGCGATGATTTTTCTTCTTCCGGCTCGAGTTCCGGCTCCGTGATCGCCGCGCGGAATGGCGCGGAAACAGGTGGGATTTCGACCAGCTCTTCGAGCGCTTGCCTTCCGAAGAGCTGATAGACGCGGTCGGCGAGCTTTTCCGCAGGCGGGCAGTTGATGATTTCCTGCGTTGGGGTGGTGAGAATAAATTGCTTCCCCGGATTTGCCAGCGCGTAGTGGGTCACCAGCGAAGCGATGTGGCCCAGCTCCGTGGTATCCGACTTGAGAAATTTTCTGCGCGCGGGAACGCAATAAAAAATGTCGGCGACGCTGACGGTTGTTCCCGGGGGCAAACCCGCCGGCTTTACGTTAATCAGCTTGCCCCCCGCGAATTCGATGCGCGTGCCTTCGGCTTCCGCTTCGTCGCGCGTTTCAAGCAGCAGTCGCGATACCGCAGCGATGGTCGGCAAAGCTTCCCCGCGAAACCCCAGCGTGGCAATCGAGAGCAGATCGTCAGCGGAACGGAGCTTGCTCGTGGCGTGGCGTTCAAACGCCAGCAGCGCGTCGTCGTGCGCCATCCCGTGACCATCGTCGATCACGCGAATCATGCGCTTGCCGCCGACTTCCACTTCGACGCGAATGGTCTTCGCACCCGCGTCGATGGCATTCTCCAGCAGCTCTTTGACCACCGACGCCGGCCGCTCGACAACTTCGCCCGCCGCGATTTTGTTCGCCACCGCCTCCGGTAATATGCGTATTCGGCTCATGCGGCTGGTGAATTCCTGCGGCTATTATAGCGGTGAACGGACCGAATCACCTGCACCCAGCGAAAACAAAACCAAAGAGCGATTGGCAGGGCCAGCACAATCAAAAATAGCAATTCACCCCGATTTGCAGAGTTCTTGGAGAGCATTAGCAAGTAGCCATACAAGCCGGAAATCACCAAAACTGCCGCGATGTAACCGGCAATCGTAATCGGGAGCAGAAAAAGCCGCCGGTCCTCGCTGCTCATTTCCGGCCACTCATTCGATCCGTCCCAGAAGACCTGCTTGCAATGCCAGCATGATCTTTCGCCTGCACCCAGTAAGCTATTTGATGATCCCCACGCAATCTTAAAAGGCCAGCGACAGTAAGGACACCGATAGAATGTGCATCGGAAGATAGGAAGAATACCGATTGCTCCAATGCCAGGAATGACCCACCCGAAAGGATCGAATTCCTTTTTAAGTGCCCAAAGACAGTCCATTCTAGATTCTATTCCGCCGCTTTCTTGGCGTCGGGCTTGATAGCAACGCCGAGTTGATCAAGCTGTTCTTTGTCGACGCTGGACGGCGAGTCGGCCATCAAATCTTGGGCGGCGGTGGTCTTGGCGAAGGCGATCACTTCGCGGATGGATTTTTCGCCCGCGAGGAGCATGACGACGCGATCAATGCCAAGAGCAATGCCGCCGTGCGGAGGCGTGCCATAAGTCAGCGCGTCGAGGAAGAAACCAAAGCGGCGGCGCAATTGTTCTTCGGACAGGCCGAGCGCTTTGAAGAGACGCTCCTGAATGTCCTGGCGGTGGATTCGAATGCTGCCGGAGCCAAGCTCGTTGCCATTCAGCACGAGGTCGTAGCCTTTCGAGCGCACTTCCCACGGCGCGGTTTCGAGCTTTTCCAAATCTTCGTCGACGATGCCGGTGAAGGGGTGTTGCGCGCTCACCCAGGTTTTGTCGGATTCGCTCCATTCAAAGAGAGGGAATCCGGTGAGCCACAGGAATTTCCATTGGGATTTGTCGATCGCGCCGAGCGCTTCGCCAAGTTGCAAACGTAATTGTCCGGCGATGAGCGCGGCGGCTTCCGTGCCTTTGATTTGCTCTTTCGCGGAAACAGCAACGACGAGATCGCCCGCCTTCGCTCCGCAAGCGTCAGCGAGCTTCTTCATATTTTCCGAGCCGATCAATTTCTCGACTGTCGAAGTCGGACCTTCCGCCGCGACTTTCACAAAGTAGGCGCCGCGCGCGTGGAGCGACTTGGCCTTCTCAGTCAACTCGTCGAGCTGCTTGCGCGAATAGCCTGCTGCTCCCGGAGCAGCAAAAGCGAAAACATGCCCTTCAATCTGCAGCTTTTCTTTTGCCTCGACTGGAAAGCAATTCGTCACTTCATGGAGTTCCATGCCGAAGCGCAGGTCCGGCTTGTCGCTGCCGTACTTTCGAATGGCATCCTTATAAAGCATGTGCGGGAACGGCGCTTCAGCCTTGATGCCCGCGACGGCGCAGGCGCGCACCATGACTTGCTCGATCACGTGAAAAATGTCTTCTTGACGCGGGAAGGACATTTCCAGGTCGAGCTGCGTGAATTCGAGTTGGCGGTCGGCGCGCAGGTCTTCATCGCGGAAGCACTTCACGATCTGGAAGTATTTGTCCAATCCCGCAATCATCAGAATCTGCTTGAAAATCTGCGGCGACTGCGGCAGCGCGTAAAACTGCCCGTGATGAATGCGGCTGGGCACCAGAAAATCGCGCGCGCCTTCCGGCGTCGACCGCGTAAGCATAGGCGTTTCGACTTCCAGGAAGCCCATCTCGTCCATGACTTTGCGAATTTCGAGGATGATCTTGTGGCGCAGCGCGAGATTGCGGTGCGGCTTCGAGCGGCGCAGGTCGAGATACCGGAAGCGCAACCGCGTCTCCTCCGCCGCGTTGATTTCGTCTTCGATCGGGAAGGGCGGCGTCTTGGCGTTGTTGAGAATATGCAGCTTCGCCGCAACCAGCTCGACTTCGCCGCTGGCCAATTCCGGATTGGCTTTCTGCCGCTTTAGGACTTTGCCTTCCACAGCGACCACGAATTCGCCGCGCGCTTGCTCGGCTTTCGCATGCGCCGCCGCCTGTGTCTCTTTGTTGAAGACCACCTGGACGATGCCGGTGCGGTCGCGCACGTCGAGAAAGAGCAAATTGCCGAGGTCGCGCCGCCGCGCCACCCAGCCCATCACAATCGCGTCGCGTCCTTCGTCCTTGGCGCGCAGTTCGCCGCAGTAGTGTGTGCGCTTCAAGTTTCCCAGAAAGTCCAGCACGGTCCCTGTCCTCTCGAATTCCCTGCGTTGTCATGCTGAGCGAAGCATCTCAGCTGATTGCATACACCTAGACGCATCCCACGTTGAGATCCTTCGGCTATCCTCGTCGGATAGTCTCAGGATGACACCGCCTTGCTTTTGCGCAAATGATCGAGCAAATCCGGCTCGGTGTACTTTGCTTGCGAGCCGTCCGCCAGCGTCTTCAGTGTCCACAATCCTTCGGATACTTCATCATCGCCGAGAATCAGCGCATATTTCGCGCCGAGTTTATCCGCCTGGCCAAGAGCTTTGCCAAATTTTTGCTCGACCGGCGGCAGCTCGACGCTGAAGTCCGCCTTGCGCAAAACTTTCGCCGCGCGGATGGCGGTCGCGTGGGCTCGTTCACCCATCCAGGCGATGTAGACGTCGCGGCCTTGCTGGGCAGGCGCCTTGCCGCTCTCCTGCAGCGACAAGATCAAGCGATCTTCGCCGATGGCAAAGCCGATACCCTTGGTTGGCGGCCCGCCCAGCAATTCTACCAGTCCGTCGTAGCGGCCGCCGCCGCAGACGGCATTCTGCGAACCGAGGCCCTGCGCCGTGATTTCAAACGTCGTCCGCATGTAATAGTCCAGCCCGCGCACCAGCCGCCAATTTTCGCGGTAGATCACTCCGCGCATTTCGAGCTGGTGTTTTACGGCCGCGTAGTGCGCCGCGCACTCTTCGCAAAGGTGATTGGCAATGTGCGGCAGTGTGGCGATAATGCCTTGCTCGCTTTCGAGCTTGGAATCGAGCACACGCAGAGGATTCGTCTCGATGCGGCGCTGGCTGTCCGGCCCAAGCTTGTCCTTCACTTTCAAAAGCTCCGCGCGCAGCAGTTCGACGTATTTCGGCCGGCAATTTCTGTCCCCGATGGAGTTGATGTCCAGCTGCAAGCCCTGCAATTCCAGCCGGTCGAAAAACGTCATGACCATTTCGATCACTTCCGCGTCAATCGCCGGCGCGTCCGTTCCGCCCAACACTTCAGCGCCAATTTGATAAAACTGCCGGTAACGCCCCTTCTGCGGCCGCTCCCGCCGGAACATTGGCCCCATGTAGTACAGCTTTACGGGACTCGGCCAAGTGTGCATGCCGCGCTCGATGTAAGCACGCGCCACTGATGCCGTCGCCTCCGGCCGCAACGTCACCTGATCGCCTAACTGAAT
>DATNLB010000277.1:0-4589 GCA_035603095.1 Candidatus Acidiferrales bacterium | reverse complement strand
TGAAAGAGCGGAGTTTCCATTCATGCCTGACTACGCAGTGTTTCCCGCCGATCTTGAGAAAGACAGGCAGGTCATCATCGACTTGTGGCGCCGGAACCTCGTCGACATCGGCCACCTCGAGGAAAAGTACGACTGGCATTTCCTTAACAACCCCTTCGGATCGGGGCAAATCTGGATCTTGGAAGCGGACGGCCAGCCCATCGGCACGACGTCGCTGGGTATGCGCCCCCTGAAAATCAGGGACACTGTCACCACGGCCGGCGTGGCGTGTGACCTCGCCGTGAACAAGGAACACCGCTTTCTTCAGCCTGCCCTGATGCTTCAGCGGGCTTTGCTATCCTCGGCGCGTGCCGGAATTCAAATTCTTTATGGGGTGCCCAATCCCGGTGGCGCCTCGGTCATGAAGTATGTCGGGTATCGCGAATTCTGTTGCGTACACCGGTACGCCAAAGTCCTGCGGTTCTCTCACTACCTGCACAGGTTTTGGAAGTTCGACGCAATGTTTCCCTTCGTCGGGAGGTTAGCCGACCAGGGCTTCGGCGCCTTGCAGTCGTTTGGAAGGCGGAAGGACAGAAGGTACGCACAAGTTTTGCCTTGCTTCGATGAACGATTTGACGAGCTCTGGAGCGGCCTGAGTTCCGAGCACCCGGCCTTGACCGTTCGAGACCGGCGGTTTCTGAAGTGGCGATACCAGGAATGCCCGCTGCGCCAGTATAAAACACTAGGCCTGCTGACCGAGGATGAGTCGAGGCTACTGGGCTACTTGATCTACTACGTTGAGGACCATTCGGCACTTTGCGTTGACTTGCTTGCCCCAGGCGGCCCGGAGGATCTTGGCTGCCTCCTGTCATCCTGGGCGGCCCTGGCCTGGGGCGATGGACTAGCGTCACTATCGGTCAGTTGTTCCGACAGCGCGCTTCCCGCCACTCTGGTTCGCCAGGGTTTCATGCGGCGATCGGTTGCACCCGCCAGTAAGCCCGGCCGAACGCCGCGGCTCGAACACTGTAAGACTCTCTTTACTCACGAACGGCACTCCGGCACGGAACCCGCTGTCGCAGATAGCTGGTATTACACCGAAGGAGACTCACCATATTAGATGGGAAACAACTGGCAGCGCGCTATAAGCCCGTGCTTAGCTGTGCCTGTACCAGTCACCAGTCACGAGTCACACCAGTCACCTTGCTATTTCGCACTTTCAGCTTCGGAGTTCAGACGCAAGTTTCCTTGCCGGGTTGCTCTTTTTCACAGTGCTCTTTCGATGAAAATCGTCCAGCTATTACCTAGTCTTGATATAGGAGGAATGGAGCGGCTCGCCATTGACTTGGCGCGCCAGCAAAAGGTCGAAGGCCATGAGCCCTCGATCTATTGCACTTCCCACCCAGGTCAATTGGCCCCGGAAGCCGAGGCCACGGGCGTGCCGGTGCATTCCTTTGGCAAGACTACAGGGTTCTCACTGCGCTTGATCTGGGAGCTCGCGTCCAGACTTCGGGCGGACCGCCCGGACGTGCTTCACGCCCACAACGCGCTGGTGCTCCACTACGGGATCGCCGCCGCGCGCCTGGCCCGGGTTCCGGTCGTCGTGAATACCCGTCACGGCGGAAATATGAACTGGGATCCGCATTGCGAACGCATCTGGCGTCACGGTGTGCGGTGGGCTGATGCCGTGGTGTTCGTTTCGGAAGGTGTGCGGGAGTATTACGTTACCAGGGATCGGCTCTCTCGACGCAACACTGCGGTCATCTACAACGGGATCGATCTCGAGAAGTTCTCGGCCCACCCCGCGCATCCGGCCGCCGGCCTTCCTCCTTTTCGTGTCGGTTGTGTGGGACGCCTGGTGCCTGCCAAGGACCACGTGACTCTGGTTCGAGCCTTTGCGTCGGTTACCGCGGTGATGCCGGAAGCGGAGTTGCACATCCTGGGCGATGGCCCGTGCCGCGCGGCAATCTCTCAAACCGCGGAATCACTGGGAATAGCCAATCGGGTGTTCCTCCACGGCGCCAGTTACGATGTCGCTGGTTTTCTCTCCACTCTCGATCTGTTTGTGCTTTCCTCCATCGATGAAGGTCTGCCGATTTCCCTCATGGAGGCTATGGCCGCGGGCCTGCCTGTGGTTTCCACTCGGCTTCCCGGCCTCACGGAGCTGGCGCCGGAGTGTGTGGTCGCGGGGTACTGTGCTCCTGGTCAGCCAGAATCGCTGGCCGAACATATCTGCAGTGCCGCCAATCGGCATGATCTGCCCGCCCTCGGAGAAGCGGCTCGCCAATGGGCACAGAGGTTCGGCATCCGGGAAACCTGGCGTCAATATCAGGCCGTGTTCGAGTCGATCCTCGCGAAGAAGCGGCATTACCTCGTGGACCGCGCCGTGGCCAGGGCGGATGGCTTCGCTGCCACCGGGCACGGCCAATAGCTTCTTCAACTTCTGATTGAACATGAGTGCCGAGCCAAAAATGATGATTTGTAATTGGGTGCAGGTGTCCGGTCATTGGGAGTGTGAAGTTTTCCTTGACACTGCATTAAACTTAATTATAATTAACGTTGTAGATAACTCTGTTTGGAGTGCGGAAACCTTTCTCCCACATTTCATTTTTCGCGGCTGCCAGTGCTACTCTTGCTCTTCCCCAACAACCGAAAAGACGCTCTTTAGAATCAATTATTTACAAAATGCACATTTTCTAAGTCTTTTCTTTTGATATTCATGCATGGGATGGGGGGTGGGGGGGGTGAACTCTGCTTTTGCTAATGCTTCAACACTCCCTGTGTCCTTGAGCCCTCAGTCGCAAATCTCCACGCTCAGTACCGTATTCTCACGCACTCTTTTGCACTTTCCAAAATCATAACTCTTTTTTTTCGTGGAATTGCGCACTCTTTGACAAAAAAAATCTGGCGTGGGGGTACCCGCGCTTGCATCTTAGAAAGGCGCACCACCAAATCATGACACTGCCTCGACATTGCCAAATCTGGCTCCCAGGCTATATCAAGGATAGGCTTGCCACGCTCGGGCGTAAGCCCGCTAAGAGGCTCTGGCTTCTCTTTGCCGATCACTATGAGCCGCTCTGGCACGGTGCCAGCGAGGATACCGGGGCAGAGCGCGTCGCTCGATGGGCCACCCGTTGGCCGGCCATTGCGGCAAAGTTTCAGGATTCTGCCGGCCGTCCGCCCCGTTATACGTTCTTCTATCCCGAGGAGGAGTATCGACCCCACCTCATGGAACCTTTGGAGCGTATGGCGTCGCAGGGAATCGCCGACGTCGAGGTCCACTTGCACCACAACGGCGAAGGCCAGCAGAACTTCGTTGACCGCATCAGTGGGTTCGCCGATACACTGTTCTCCCGCCACGGCCTGCTGAGAAAGCACAACGGCAACATTATATTTGGATTCATACATGGGCTCTGGGCGCTCGACAACTCCCTGCCTGGCGGCCGGTTCTGCGGCCTGAACAATGAGATTACCCTTCTCCGCGACCTCGGCTGCTACGCCGATTTCACCATGCCCTCGGGAGCTTCGCCCACGCAAGCCCGCCTGATCAACACCATCTAT
This sequence comes from Candidatus Acidiferrales bacterium, assembly GCA_035603095.1. Classification (GTDB taxonomy): domain Bacteria; phylum Acidobacteriota; class Terriglobia; order Acidiferrales; family UBA7541; genus Acidiferrum. The sequence goes on along the minus strand of DATNLB010000277.1, from coordinate 1,052 downwards.
TGGGCCGTAGACGATCCCGATAAACCAAAGTCTTATGACACTGGCGTTCCGGTGGTACCTGGCGGTACTGCCACGGGCGACTTATTGATGATTCCCGGCCCATTCGGCATCAGGTGGGCGCAGCGACTGAAGCCCCGAATCGAGCACAGCGAACTTTGTTCCTATGATCCTGCCACTGAAAACCGTGTCCGCCGGTGGCTCGATCTCGCGCCGCGTATTGGGGACGACATTTTCCTCAAGCTCTATACTCATGGTACGCAGGAACGCCACTCGGAGTATTTGTTGGAGGGCGGTTTAGAGCTTACTCTCTCGCTCATCACGGCAGAGTGCTGGCGAGCCGGTCTCGATCTGCACTTCTCAACTGCCTGGGAGATGCGGCACGCCGTCGATGCCGCTGAGCGCGGGGATAGCCAGTTCGTGCCTCAACCTGACCGTGCGGCCGTCGCGGAATTTGAAATGACATAACGCAACTTACGGCATCGTGACTTAACTACCGGAAAGTGCGCTAAACAAGAGTTCCTTGCAGCACTTCGCGGAGCAGTTCTTGTTTTTGCGTGGTGAGCTTCTTCCCTTGCGCTGTGAGGTAAAACACATCTATGGCCTTTTGGCCTTCCGTGTCGATCAACGCGACTTCGATGTTGCATCCCAGGCGCGCCAGCGCCGAGCCGATTTCGTACAGCAATCCCGGATGGTCCTGCGTAACGATTTCGAGCAGCGTGCTGTGCGCCGATGACGCATCGTCGAAATTGATGCGCGTTTCGACGGTGACTTTCGGCACCCGTCCGCGGCTAGCGCTCTCGCGGCTTTTCAGCAGCGGCTCCAGTTGCGCCTTTCCGTTCACGATATCCGCGAGGCTCTTGCGGAAGCGCTCGGCTTCGCTGGGGTTCAGTTCCAGCGTACGGTGCAGATCCGCGAAGTGAAACGTATCCAACACGACGCCGGCCGCATTCGCAAAGGCATCCGCCTTGTTAATGTTCATGCCCCAGCCGGCCAGCACGCCCGAAATCGTCGCGAAGAGCGCCGGGCGGTCCGCCGTGAGCAGCGTCAGTGAG
>DATNLB010000345.1:0-4724 GCA_035603095.1 Candidatus Acidiferrales bacterium | reverse complement strand
TCACTTTCAACAGCTGGGCAAAATACGCGAATCATAAAAGAGATGCGGTCGCTGTCACGAAAGTACATCAGAAATTGAAGCGCCGTGTTTGGCGGCCGGAACACAAAGGCCGGCGGGTGGTGCTGGAAGGCGGGAGCATCGACGTGAACGGTCGCGGAACACTGCTGACTACAGAGGAATGCCTTCTAAGCAAAGTGCAGGAAAGAAATCCGGGGTTTACCAAAGAGGATTACGCGCAGGTCTTCCGCGAATACTTCGGAGTGACTAATGTTCTGTGGCTGAAAAACGGAATCGCCGGCGACGACACCCACGGCCATGTGGACGACCTGACGCGTTTTGTAAATCCCTCGACGGTCGTGACTATCTCGGAGAACGATCCGAAGGACGCGAACTATGCCCCGCTGCGAGAAAATCTTGCTTTGTTGCAAACGATGAAGGATCAGGATGGCCGGCCGCTTCGTGTGGAAACGCTTCCGATGCCGGCGCCGGTCTATTTCGACGGCCAGCGGCTTCCCGCGAGTTACGCGAATTTTTACATTGCCAACAAAATTGTGATGGTGCCCACGTTTAACGATTCCAACGACCGCGTCGCGCTCAATACGCTGGCGGGATTGTTTCCGGATCGTGAAGTGGTGGGAATCGCCTGTCGCGATCTCGTGCTGGGTTTGGGGACGTTGCACTGTATGACGCAGCAGCAACCGGCTTCCCAGTAGCACAGGCTCTCCTTTCCGCTCTAGATCGATTGCCTGAACCGAAAAGTCAGATACAATCCTTGCTCCCAAAGGAGGCCTCATGTTCGCCGCACAAGTGCCTACACAAAGGACAATCGGAGTCTGGTTCGAATCGCACGGCTTCGTCTCCTGGCTTCTCCTCGGCCTGATCGCAGGATGGCTTGCGGGAAAAATTGCGCGCGGCCGCGGGTTCGGCTGCATCACGGACATTGTCCTGGGACTGATTGGGTCCTACTTAGGCGGCTGGATTTTTGTCAAACTGGGAATTTTTGGCGGCGGCTTTTTGTACTCGCTGGCGGCCGCCACCCTGGGTGCCGTGATTCTCGTCTCCATCGCGCACCTTTTCAGCGGCTCGGACCGCTGAGCCGTCCGCATTCTGCAACCTCGAGCAACGGCGTTCTCGGGACGTGGCTCCGTGGCGTCCTGTGATACGATTCTCATTTGCGTCCCGGAGTTGACGCGTCATTGAGCAAGTCCTCGCAATCCCTCACAGCTATTCCTCTTGGTGGTCTCGGCGAATTCGGCATGAACATGATGGCGCTGCGGCTCGGTGACGAGATCATGGTCATCGACGCAGGCATGATGTTCCCGGAGTCGGAACTCCTGGGCGTCGATCTGGTCATTCCCGACATCACCTATCTGAAACAGAACCGTGCACACGTTCGCGCGATCGTGCTGACGCACGGCCATGAAGATCACATCGGCGCCCTGCCCTATATTTTGCGCGATTTGAATGTTCCCGTGTATGGAACGCGCTTTACTCTCGCGCTGGTGAAAAAACGCCTGGACGAAGCGGGGCTGCTTGAGTCGACAACGCTTCGCGAAGTAATTCCCGGGCGGCTGGTGGAGATCGGGCCGTTTGAAGTTGAGTTTATTTCCGTGACGCACAGCACCGTGGACTGCGTGGCGCTGGCGATTCGCACGCCACTGGGTGTGGTCATCCACACCGGCGATTTCAAAATCGATCAGACCCCCGTGGGCGGCGCACCGTTCGATTTGCACTCGTTCGCCAAGTACGGAAATGAGGGCGTGCTGGCGCTGTTCAGCGATTCGACGAACGTGGAACGCCCCGGATTTACGCCATCGGAGCGGGCCATCGTTCCGCGCATCGAAGAACTGTGCCGCTCGGCGCCGCGGCGGGTGATTTTGTCGTGCTTCGCTTCGTCCATTCATCGCATTCAGCAGGTCATCGACATTGCTTCGCGGGTGAACCGCAAAGTGGCGTTCGTCGGACGCAGCATGGTCGACAACGTGGAGATTGCGCACTCGCTCGAACTTCTGCGCATCCCTGACGGAATGGTGGTGCGGCCGCAGGACATCCGCGGATTCGACGCCAAGCGCATTATTATTTTGGCCAGCGGAACCCAGGCCGAGCCGATGTCGTCACTCTCACGGATCGCGGTGGACAATCACCGCTTCGTCTCCGTGGATGAAAACGACAGCGTGATTCTCTCCGCGCGCATCATCCCAGGAAACGAAAAAGCCATTTTCCGGATGCTCGACCATATGTTCCGGCGGCGCGCGCTGGTTTATTACGACAATTCGGCGGGCATCATCCACGTCTCGGGCCACGCCAGCCAGGAAGAACAAAAGCTTTTGCTGCAACTCGTGAAACCAAAATATTTTATTCCGGTGCATGGCGAGTACCGGCATCTGTTCCGGCACGCTGCGCTGGCGCATCAACTGGGATGCGTATCCCAAGAAATTCTGCTCGTTGAAGACGGCCGGCCGATCGAATTTACGGAGGACGGCGCACACCGGCGCGATCCGGTGACGGCCGGGCGGGTGTGCGTGGATTCCGGCTCGCTGGAAGAAATTGAAGACGTGGTGATTCGCGACCGCAAGCACCTTTCCGAAGACGGTATCGTCGTACCCATAATCGCGATCGACAAGCACACGGGCAAAATGGAATCGCATCCGGAAATCGTGACGCGCGGCCTGATGAGCGACAACGGCCAGGAATTGATCGTGGGCGCGCGACTGGTCATTATGAAGACCGTCGAGGAATCCAACGCCGAGGAAAAATCCGACTGGGGCGTCATCAAGGAAAAGATTCGCGTGGACCTGAAGCGCTACATCAACAAGCAAACTTCCAAACGGCCCTTGATTCTTCCCGTCATTCTCGAGGTCTAACAGGCTGCGCTGCCGATGGCTGAACCCAACACTACACCCGCGCCGAGCGCCGGCCGAGCCGCGTTCATCTTCATTCTCGTCATGGTGGCTTTTGATTTTCTGGCCTTCGGGATCATTGCGCCGGTTCTGCCCGATCTCGTCCGGCAATTCGAGAGCGGCGATTTTGCACGCGCTTCGAGCATCACCGGCTATTTCGGACTGGCATGGGCCACGATGCAATTTATTTTTTCGCCGATCCTTGGTGCGTGGTCGGATCGCTTCGGCCGCCGGCCCGTCATTCTCATTTCGTGCTTCGGATTGAGCGTTGACTACGTGTTTATGGCGCTAGCGCCTTCGCTGCGCTGGCTGCTCGTCGGGCGCCTCATTTCCGGCATTACCACTTCCAACGTGGCAACGGCTTTTGCCTACGTCACCGATGTCACGAAACCAGAAGAGCGAGCGAAGCCGTTTGGCCTGATCAGCGCGGCGTTTGGACTCGGATTCGTGATTGGCCCGGCCGTCGGCGGGTGGCTGGGCAACATGAACCTGCGTTTTCCCTTTTGGGCGGCGGCAGCGCTGAGCTTCGGCAATGCGCTGTATGGTTATTTTGTGCTGCCGGAATCGCTGCCGCCGGAGCGGCGAGCCAAGTCCGCGTGGCACATGGCAAATCCTCTGGGAGCGCTGCGGCTGCTGCGCTCGAGTACGGAACTCGCCGGACTTGCCGTGGTGACTACGCTCTACTACCTCGCTCACAACTCGCTTCCATCCATGTGGGCGCTGTACACCGAATACCGCTACGCTTGGAGCCGGCGCGACGTTGGCCTTTCCCTCTCCGTTGTCGGAGTTTGTGCCGCGGTAGTTTCCGGGGCGCTCGTTGGTCCGTTTGTGAAACGATTTGGCGAACGGCGCAGCCTGCTGTCGGGCTTGTTATTCGGGACCATCGGATTCGCGGGTTTTGCGGTGGCGACTCGCGGCTGGATGCTGATGGCGGTCATTCCCTTCATTGCACTGTGGGGCATCGCGGCTCCTGCCATACAATCGCTGATGGCGCGGCACGTTGATCCCACTGCTCAAGGAAAATTACAGGGTGCGATCAATTCGCTGCGCGCGGTCACGGGAATGGCGGGACCGGTTCTCTTCACGCAAGTTTTCGCAGTTGCTATTTCACCTCGCTACCGCCTGCATTTGCCGGGAGCACCGTACTATCTCGCGGCGCTGCTTTTGGGAGCCAGTCTTCTTCTGGCGGTCTATGTGACGCGGCCAGGGGAAGCGGCACAGCCTGCTTCCTCGGTGGCTTCCTCCAAAACTCCATAATCGCCGGGCTGCGCCGTTCGCCCTGCTTCGTGCTTGTATTACACACTGTAATACGCGAGAATGGTAGACGAGGTGACGTCATGGCTTCCCCACTGACACTTAGGCTCGACGAGAAAACGCGGAAGCGCATCGTGCGCATCGCGCGGCGCAAGCAGTTGTCTACTTCGGAGGTGGTCCGCCGGGCGATCGAAGCGTGGGCAGAGCGGCAGGAGCCCGTCGCTTCTCCCTATGAGGCGGTGAGAGATCTGATCGGAGTAGTCCACGCAGGGAATCCGAAGGGGTCGGTGCGCACGGGCGGACGCTTTACCAAACTGCTTAAGGCGCGAAGGAGCCGCCGTTGATTCTTGTCGATGCCGGGCCGCTGGTGGCGGTGGTCAACGCCGATGACCAATACCACTCCCGGTGCGTGGCAGCGCTGGCGACCTTTCGCGAGCCCATGGCTACGGTATGGCCAGCAGTGACTGAAGCCATGTACTTTCTGGCCGAACAGCCGCGCGCGCAAGAGGCACTTTGGGAAATGCTGGAACGTGGAGCTCTGCAACTTCTGGCGCTGGATGTCGATAACGC
>DATNLB010000287.1:0-3815 GCA_035603095.1 Candidatus Acidiferrales bacterium | reverse complement strand
TTTCGAGAATTTGCGGCATGCCCGGTGGTTGACGGAAGCGACTCCACTTCGAACTCGTACGGGTACTGAGGAGTTGCATCGAAAGACCGCGTTCCAACAAAGTTTGAGGCTTTGGGTGTTGTCGCCGCAGTAGGTCAGAGGAGCCGTTCATCGGCTACATCGATGTGAGACCTTAGCACCTCCCTCTTAATTGCCAGAATGAATTCTGCGCGCTCTGCCACGCGAGATCCTTACCTGGACAACGACGGAACGCAGTCGGTAGTCTGCGTGGAGACAATCTGTTGATAAAAGCCTTCCTTGAAACGGCCGCTCCGCGCGGCGCCAATGTAGTTCTCGTCCTCGAAATCGCCATGGGAGTAGGTCTGTTGGTCGGCGCTCGGCTTGCTCGTAAGGGGCGCTTTCGGCAACACGCCTGGTGCCAATCCATCATCGTGCTTCTGAACTTCGCCGTAGTTGCAGTGATGATGATTCCTTCATTCCGCGTTCATGTGCTTCCCAGGATTCCGGCCAAGCTCGGCAAGGCTTACTACGCATTGGCCACAACGCACGGGGCGGTCGGAACCGTAACCGAACTCGCGGGACTGTACATCTTGCTGTCCGCGGGCACGACCGTTTTGCCGGAAAAATTGCGAATCACCAAATACAAGGTGTGGATGCGAAGCGTCCTCGTGCTCTGGTGGGTCGTGCTGTTACTGGGAATAGCAACATATACGCGCTGGTACGTGCCGCATTTGTTTCGGAAATAGATTTGCCTTGTGTGATTAAGAGGAGAGAGATTGAAGGTCGCCCCAATTTGCTTGCTTTGCATCTTGACCGTCTTTGCTCAACTCAGCCGGGCACAATCGGGGACGCCATCCGTGCCGGAGGCTAATCCGGGGCGACCCACGGTATCGACGCCGGCAACCCTTACGCCGGTTGGATACCTACAATTCGAGAATGGCGCGCTCTTTGCACAAGACTCGACAGAGTTTTCGAAGCGCACCGGCATCAGCCAAGTCACCAAACTGTCCCTATTTCCCCGGCTGGAGCTGTTTTTGCAGAGTGAGCCGCTCGCCATCAGTCAATCAAAAGACCGGACCGCCGTGCATGAAGGCGAGGTCTTCGCAGGTGTACAAAGCGTGCTCTCTGCCGGCGGTCAATCACGGCCAACTGTTTCGATCAGCTATGTTCGCCGGGTTCACACAAGTGTCGCCCCGGAACTAGACGTTGGCACTTTTCGACAATCAACCTCGATTCTTCTGAGTGACGATCTGCACGGATTTCACTTCGATACGAACGGGATCCTTGCCGAGCAGGTTCAGGGCGCTGTACGTCGAGCGCAGTTCGGACAAACACTGTCCATTTCCCATCCCCTGGGCAGGTTCACAATTTCCGGGGAGGTATGGCATTTCTCACAACCATTTGAGAAGGGCAACACAGTCGGTAATCTTTGGGCGGTTTCCCGGGCCCTTCGCAAGAATTTAGTGGTCGACACAGGATTCAATCGTGGACTGACCAAAACGTCCACTCGGTGGGAGGCATTCGTGGGATTCACATACCTGCTGCCTCATCGCCTTTGGATGGCCCGCTCTTTGTCCCAACCGTGAGTCTTCTCCTGTTCTCTCCTTCGTTTTTTCCTTGCCCTCATTCTTTGGATCTGCGCCGCTGGTTTGTGGCCCCTTGGACGAGTCTTACATCCAGACTAAGGGCGGAATAAAGCGCGATCAATTTGGTCTATGTAGTTGAAATGCGGAGGCGTCCATAGGCGCCTTCGCCAAACTCAGACCGAGGACCACTCATGGCTGAATATCACATGACACTGATGGATCGACAGAGGATTGCCAGGGACACGATGGCGTTCTGGTTTGACACAAATGGCGCCCGCTACGAATTCCGGGCTGGTCAGCATGCCGACTTTATCTTCGGTAGCGAAAGCGACAATTCCCGGACCTTCTCGATCGCAAGCTCTCCTGTGGACAAAGAGCCGATTATGATCGCGATGCGCATGCGCAAGACTGCCTTCAAGAGCGCATTGAAGGCTGCCGCTCTTGGCACCAGGTTCATCGTCAGCCGTCCACGGGGGGCCTTCACGCTCCATAGAGATATCACCCGGCCGGCGGTGTTTCTTGCGGGCGGCATCGGGATTGCCCCGATTCGCAGCATCCTTCAGTCCGCCATTCAAGAACGCCTGCCGCACAAACTGTATTTGTTTTATTCAAACAGGGAAGCGGAGGACGCAGCGTTCATCGAAGAATTTGAAAGTATGACCGCGCAGAATCCTAATTTCACCTTCGTGCCAACGATCACTGGCCATAGAACTATCGCTTGGCCTTACGAAAAAGGCCACATCAGTCTCGAGATGCTTACACGCTATCTGCTCGGACTCAATGGCCCTATCTACTACATCGCGGGCCCATCGGGAATGGTCACTGCGATGACGGGCCTGCTCAATTTCTCGGGCGTCAGCGATGATGATGTGAAGACCGAAGAATTTGGTGACTACAAGTTGTATCAAAGTCCCGCGCAAATCGATCAAGGTAGGGGCAACGATCGCTCAGATTCATCTCTATGACACTCGGCACGATGGAGACAACGTGAAAAGTAGTCCAGTCGCGACTCGCATTTTATCCATCACGTTCATGTTTCTGCTGCTCATTGCCCTCGTTGTCTTGATCTTCCCCGCGCTGGGCTTCCCACAATCCAGCGTCGCCAACGATGTGAAGCATGACACACCGGGCCAAGTCATTAAGCAGGGCCAAGCCGTCCATATCGACGTGGACCTGGCGCTTGTCAACGTTACCGTTACTGACCCGTATAACCGCCTGGTTACAGGCCTTGAGTCCGATAACTTCCGCATCTTCGAAAACAACGTCGAGCAAGAGATCCAGTATTTCTCATCCGAAGACGTCCCCATTTCCATTGGCGTCATCTTTGATCTCAGCGGCAGCATGGCCAACAAAGTCGGTAAGGCCAAGGAAGCGGCCCTGCAATTTTTCAAGACTGCCAATCCGCAAGACGAATTCTTTCTGGTCAGTTTCAACGACCGCGCAGAAGTTATGAGCACCTTCACCAGCAGTGTTGAAGATCTGCAAAGCCGCATACTCTCGGCATCTGCGAAAGGCCGCACTGCGCTTCTCGATGCGATCTATCTGGGCCTCAGCGAGATGAGGACCGCCCGAAACGCCAAACGGGCCTTACTCATCATCTCCGACGGGGGAGATAACAATAGTCGGTACAACGAGAGGGATATCAAGCGGCTGGTGCGAGAGGCAGATACCCAGCTGTACTCGGTCGGCATATTTGACTCAGTTGAGTATCGCAGCCGAACACCAGAGGAACTCGGCGGCCCCTCGCTGCTCACTGAAGTGACGGAACTGACCGGTGGCCGCGCTTTTTCCGTAGAGAATGTGAACGAGCTGCCGGACATCGCCACAAAAATTGGCTCGGAGTTGCGCAACCAATACATTCTGGGATACCGGCCGAGTAATAAAGCACACGATGCGCGATGGCGAAAGATCAAGGTCAAGATGCGTGCTCCCAAGGGACTTCCACCTCTCAGCGTGTACGCAAAAACAGGCTATTACGCGCCCAACCTTTAGCTTCCCTAGCTGCAAGTGCTTGGCAGCAAGTCCGTATCAGGCTGTGGATCCATCCTCTTAGGCGATCATTAAACTCTAACCCCGCCGGGCGAGAGAGGACAATCTTGCGCAGAGCAGACGGGGATTGCGGTACGGCGCCAAAATCAAAAAGAGACGTCCTCGATCCCTTCTGATCATTATTTGCTATCGGCTGAGGAAAAATTCTCATCCGCAACATGGGCAGCCTTTTTGGCGAAA
>DATNLB010000499.1:0-3147 GCA_035603095.1 Candidatus Acidiferrales bacterium | reverse complement strand
CCGGTCTGCACTTCATCCAGCACCAGCAGCGTTCCGTAACGCCTGCATAAAGAATGTGCGGCGCGAAAATACTCCGACGCCGGCACCTGAACGCCCGCTTCCGATTGAATTGGTTCTACGATGAAAGCGGCGAAACGCTTGCTGGCGAGTTTCCGCTCAAGCGCGTTCACGTCATCGAACGGAATCTCTTCGGTTCCGGGAAGAAGCGGTCCAAATCCCTCGCGCCAGAAAGAGCTTCCCATGAGCGACAGCGCGCCGCAGGTCAGGCCATGGAAAGCGCCGTTTGCGTGGAGCAGCCCAGTTCGTCCCGTATGAGCGCGAGAGAATTTAATCGCCGCTTCGACCCCTTCACTGCCTGAACTTCCGAAAAAAACCTTCGTCAATCTGCCACCCGCCCGTCGGCACAGTTTTTCTCCAAGCTCGCCTGCCCGTTCTGCCGCATACGTCTGAACCATTGCCGGGCCACTTCTCTCCAGCTCTTCGTGAAGCGCAGCAATCACGGCGGGGTGGTTGTGCCCGACATTGTGAACGCAATATCCGGAAAGGAAATCGAGGATGCGCCTGCCGTCGGCAGTGAATAATTCGCTGCCGGAGCAGCGCTTGTAGCAGACATTCATTTCCAGCAAGTCCAACAGCCGGACCCACTGCGGATTCACATGTTCGGAATAGAGAGTGCTCACCGCAGAATCAACGGTGTTTGTGACCATTCTGGTCCTTTATCGGCCGGGCTGTGCTAAAGACTCGAGGCGGTGTCCATTTTAGTGGCGTAAGCCGTCGGCTATTGTAGGATTCGATGCCCATGGAAGCAAAGTTGGTTGCTGTACCGCGACTGTGACCGTGTAAAGATTTGTAATGTGAAGCTGATCGTACAAAAATTGGTACGCATGGCGTGCGGCTGTCGAACAGTAACGCGGTTTTGCTGACCCACCGCTGGCCGGATGGTCGGCAATCCGGGAGTGTGCGCTGAGCAGCGCGTTGGTCAGGAGGGTTCAAGTCCCTCTGGCGCTCAAATGAGGGGCGCCATATCCAAGAAGCGGGGTTCACAGCCTCGCTGGCCGGAGAAAGCGGAAGGTATGGAGACGTCTAAACGGGCACGAAGGCGAAAGCTGGACACAGCCAAGGCCGACCTGAAGCCACCGCTTGCGTTACTCCGGAGGGCAGGGTGTCCACCGTGAGGTGGGATCCGAAGGGCCTGCGGAGAAGTACCGGGCCGTAATCGATGGGGAAACCCAAGATGAACCGGTCGGCCCAAGGTGGGGCAAGGTCGAGTCTGCACTTCTAAGACGAAGGCGTTCTCATTCACCCACCGCACCAAGGTGTTTGCGGGCGGCACGGTACGGAAGAACAACGCGTGACCTCAGGAGAACTGGCAGAGTCTCCGGGTGGCACCGGGGTAAGCAAACCTATAAGTACAAAGCGAAGTGGCGAGCGACGCTCTGTCAGTAGTCGGACGGCTGCATATTACCTGAAGCGTGATGAAAGTTACGTGACCGGGCGACCGGCGACGGAACTGGGTCGGGGAAGGCAGTCGACGAAGATGGTCAGGAAGAGAGAGAAAGCCAGATGAGTAAAGGCGAGAAGGAGGAACAGTTCCATGAGTGAAAAACCCGTACATTCTCGTCTGAGGAGACTGGTGGACTGGATCAACCTGACGGGTGCGAAGAAGGTCCATTCATTAATTGACAAAGTGTACAAGCGGAAGAACTTGGAGATGGCTTGGGAGAAGGTGAAGGCAAACCGGGGCAGTGGAGGTGTAGACGGGCAAACTCTGGAGGCTTTTGAGGCGCAGCTGAACCAGCAGTTGGAGCGGCTGCAGCGAGAGCTGAAAGAGGATACCTATCAGCCTCTGCCGGTGCAACAACACCCCATCCCAAAGAGGGACAAACCTGGCGAGCATCGCATGCTCGGCATACCCACGATCTATGATCGCGTATGTCAGCAAGCGCTGCTCAATCGGTTGGAGCCTATCTTCGAGCCGATATTCGATGATGCCAGCTTCGGATATCGGCGAGGGCGATCTCCGAAGGATGCCTTGCGCAAAGTGTGGAAAGAGATACAAAGCGGGTCAGAGTGGATCGTCGACGCGGATCTCCGAGATTTCTTTGGGTCCGCGGACCACGAAAAACTCCTCACGCTGGTGGCTCAACGAGTAGCCGACAGCCGGGTGTTGCGCCTCATCAAGGCGATGCTCAAAGCGGGAAGCTACAGCAAAGGGCAGCTCTTTCCTAGCGAGCGCGGCACTCCGCAGGGTAGTGTGGTTTCGCCCGTGCTTAGTAACATACTTCTGACGCCATTCGATCGGGAGATGCGACTGAGAGGATATCAGTTGACGAGGTTTGCCGATGACTGGGTGGTCACCTGTCGATCGGCAGCAGAGGCCCGAGCCGCAATGGACGCGGCCCGCCGAATCCTGAAACAGCTGGGCGTGGAATTACATCCGCAGAAGACGCGGATTGTTCATGTCCGATACGGCTTCGAGTTCCTCGGCTACAAAATCAAGTGCGGGTGGAGGAAGCTTTATCTGCCCGGCAACCAGATTCGTAGTCAGGCCCGACAGGATGCGCTCTATGCGTATCCCAAGGAGAAGTCGATTCGCCGTTTCATGGATCAGGTACGGGAACGCACCAAACGGACGACACCACTGCACACCGAGGAACTGATTGCGGGGCTTAATCCACTCCTGCGGGGTTGGGGCGAGTATTACAAACGCGCCCACATCCGCAAGCTCTTCCAACGTCTCGACGGCTGGATCCGGCGACGCATCTGGTCGCATCGGTACCGGCGCTGGCGTAATGCGGGCTGGAAACGGCTGCCAGCGACGCAGCTCTACGGCGAGTACGAGCTTGTTCGGCTGCTCTATTTAATTCCTTCTCTTGCATCCTGGCGTCGCTGAGTCTTCGTGAAAGCTGCATACGGGAAAACCGTACGTGCAGTTTGGGCGGCGGACGGAGGCCAGCGCTTCATGCGCGCCTCCTCCGACCCGACAATCCAAACCGCCAGCAATCGTCTCAACTGGTGAAAAATCGCCTCTCTGACAATGTCGTCTCCTGTCAAGCACTTTTGGGCGTACTAACCCGTGCACTCCGAAGAGCGCGCCATTTCGCTCTCGTTGAAGGTTCTGCCATACCAACCAAAGGCTCGCTCGTA
>DATNLB010000391.1:0-3604 GCA_035603095.1 Candidatus Acidiferrales bacterium | reverse complement strand
GCGATGCGCGTCAGCCATGTGGAGAAGCTGGACCTGCCGTCAAAATTCTTAATGTGAATGAAGGCGCTCAAAAAGGCATCTTGGAGGGCATCCTCTGCGTCTTCATGATTTCTGGTGATGCGGTGCGCATTCCGGATAAGCCTTCGCGCGTAAGGTTGGCACAGTGTGGCGAAGGCTTCCGCTTGCCCCTGCTTTGCTGCCGCTACCAAGGCGTCTTCGCACATTGTCGACTCCCCCGGGATTGCATCGCGATGATGAAATGTTCTTGTTCTGCGAACAAACCTAAATGGAGTCCTGTTTTCGTTACTCGATAGCAGTTGGGTGCATTACCTCTTTAGAGGGGGATAAGAACAACTCTAGTGGTGCCCGATGTCTGACATTAGGGAGGATTTGTCCGAGGCAGAGTACTATCATTCTGCTTTGAGATAGTTCGACGAAGAAAAGACATGAGCTTGAGTTTTGGCCAACCAAGACGTAAGCGGTCAGGCTTTATCTGTCCCGGAAGTTTATACCTCGCCGTGGCATTGCTCTTTACTTCAGCCCCGCCAGCCACTCATGGCCAAAGCCTTCACCAGCTGTATCACCGGAGTTGGACGGTTCGAGATGGTGCGCCGGGCAGCGTTACCACCATCGCTCAGGCAGCTGATGGCTTTCTCTGGCTCGGAACGGACAATGGCCTCGTTCGATTTGACGGTGAAAGTTTTGAACCCTATCACCCATCAAGTGGAGGAGATCTCCTCTCAGGCTATATCTCAGTCGTCACCGCGATGCCCGAAGGTGGCCTCTGGATCGGCTACCAAGCTGGCGGCGTCAGCTTTCTGCAGAATGGGCGCATCACGAATTTCACGCAGGCTGAAGGCCTTCCCGCTGGTAGCGTCGGGCAATTTGCGAAGGACATGCAAGGTAGAGTGTGGGTCGCGACTCTGTACGGGCTGGCGCGGCTTGAAGGTTCCAACTGGCACATCGTTGGACCACATGGACGCTACCCGGAAGAGCATCCCGACAGTGTTTTTGTCGATAGCCGAGGAACAGTGTGGGCCAACACAAGAGTCGGGCTGATGTTTCTCCCAAAAGGCCAGGAGAAGCTCCAAGTCGCAGACCCATTCGTTTTTGAAAATGTTGATATCGAAGAGGCTCCCAATGGCACGGTATGGATCGCTGCGTCGAACGGCTCCGTTCGTGCCATCAGTACCCGAGATGGGAAATACAAGGCCAATGGCGCTTCTATTGATGTGAATTCGGATGGCATCTACGTAGCTAAAGACGGAGCCTTGTGGATTTCCACTATCGGTAAAGGTCTTCTGCGAGTGCCGTATCCCGATAGCCTGGTCGGCCATCACAGTCCTTCAGATCGTGCGGTGCAGAGCTTCTCTGAACGCGATGGATTGACGAGCAATTTCAGTTTTAAAGCAATCGGAGATCGGGAAGGCAGTATCTGGATCGCCACCACCAGGGGCATTGATCAATTCCGTAAATCAGTTCTCACTCCGGTGAACCTGCCCCAGGGAGCGGCAACCTATATTGCGCTGGTAGCCGATGCAGCGGGAAGACTCCTGGTCGGATCCGACAGGCTCATGCGTGTCATCGATGGATCGGGAGAAGTAATTGATGGTGCACCCACTCATGTCGAGTGCGCCTATCGAGACCCGAACGGGGTGATCTGGCTGGGCGGACGGAATGGGCTTTGGCATGTCTCGGGAACGCGCTTCATTTCGACTGCTTTGCCCCCTGGACTCGATCTTCTGGCTCATAACGTCCAGGCAATCACAATGGACCGCGCTGGTGCGCTCTGGGTCTCATTTGTGAACAGCGGTGTATTTCGCTTGAATCACGCCATGTGGTCGCGCTTCGGGAGTGTAGCGGAGTTGCCCCAAGTTCCTGCCATCATAGAACTCACCGATTCGGCGGGGCGTATTTGGTTCGGATACACGGCGAATAGAATTGCATTGCTCGATGGTACCCGCGTTTCCATGTTTGGCCTAAGTGATGGTCTGGATATCGGAAACGTAATTTCAATTTATGACCATGATGGGGAGATCTGGATTGGCGGCCAGTCGGGCCTCGAACTATTCGAGCAAGGGCATTTTCGCCGCTTTCAGTTGGCAGGGAGCGAGCCGCTGAGAGGTGTCTCCGGAATTGTGTTGGCTAAGAACGGCGACCTCTGGCTGAATCAAGCATCTGGCGTAGTGCATATTGCTGCTGATGAGGTTGCGCATGCGCGCAAAGACGCCCACCATCAGGCGCGCTACGAATTGTTGAACTATCTCGATGGCTTAGTCAGCTCCCCTGAGCAGTTACGTCCACTCCCTACCGCTGTTGAATCCTCAGATGGCCGCATTTATTTCGTAACGCGAGGCAGCGTGGTCTGGGTTGACCCCGCCAATATAGCCAGAAATACTCTGTCGCCGCCTGTTTGGATTCGATCAGTCAGCGTGGACACTAGGCTGTACAACGACCTTGAAACGCTGGAGTTTCCCACACACGCACAAAACATCGAGATTAACTACACGGCGCCGAGTCTATTGGTTCCGCAACGCGTGCGCTTCCGCTACAAGTTGGAGGGCTTCGACAAAGAATGGCACGATGCCGGTACGCGTCGCCAGGCGTTCTACTCGAAACTGCCGCCAGGGACCTACACGTTCCGAGTCACGGCCAGCAACAACGACGGCCTATGGAGCGAGGCCGGGGCAAGTTTTGTTTTCACCATTCCTCCTTCATTTACCCAGAGCGTCTTATTTAAGGCTCTTTGCGCGGTCGCGGTTTTTGGGCTGCTGTGGTTGCTCTACACAATACGGCTGCGGCAGTTCACCGCACAGGTCAAAGCCCGTTTGTATGAGCGGCTCGCCGAGCGCACGAGAATCGCCCGAGAGTTGCATGACACGCTGCTGCAGAGCTTTCAAGGGCTCTTACTACACTTTCAAAGAGCTCGTAACCTACTTCCTGAGCGCGCAGCGGAAGCCATTCAAACTCTGGACAGAGCGCTGGATGGAGCGGAACAGGCGATTGTGGAAGGACGAGACGCGATCCACGACCTACGATCCCCGGCAGCTAAGGGGTTGGTGGAGGAAATCACATCCCTTGGAGAAGAACTTGTCGCGAAGAACGGAAATAAGGATGCGGCACAGTTCCGAGCGGTGATTGAAGGAACGGCGCAAACGTTAAATCCAAACGTCCACATTGAAATCTTCCGGATTGCGCGTGAGGCGCTGCGAAATGCGTTCAGCCATTCGCAGGCTCGCCGAATCGAAACAGAGGTCGCGTACAGCAGCAATCTGTTTCGACTGAGAATCCGGGACGACGGAAAAGGCATGGCTCCCGATGTGCGGAATCGAGGGGAGCGAATAGGCCACTGGGGCTTAGGGGGTATGCGCGAGCGCGCGGAACGACTTGGCGCAGAATTGGAAGTGTGGAGTGAACCCGGAGCGGGCACCGAAGTTGAATTGCGTGTTCCCGCCTCGATTGCTTACCAATCATCTCCTGCTCGAAACAATGTCTGGTTATTTTGGAAAAAGAAGAAGAACGATCATGAAGACCACTCTTAATCCCATTCGCATTTTGCTAGCCGACGACCATCCTATGTTGCGTCAAGGCATACAGGTCCTTG
>DATNLB010000637.1:0-3906 GCA_035603095.1 Candidatus Acidiferrales bacterium | reverse complement strand
GACGATTGCAGCTTTTCTAGACATGTTTCGGAAAACGGCTTACTAAATTCGAAGCAATTATGAGGTAGTTGTATCGGACGGCTATGCTCCGCCACTGGCCAAGATGCTTTGCCTCAAAAGGACGGGACGAAGCCTGAGCATTGCCCTCTAACGAATCCGCTTATGACCGAACTTGATAAAGACGAGCAATTTTACCGCGATACAGAGAGCATCGCCTTCCCGAAACTCGATGACCGGCAGCTCGCCATGCTGGAACCCCTCGGCGCGCGCCGCATCGTGCGGCGCGGCGAACTGGTATACAAAGCGGGCCAGCGTAATCTTGGGTTGACGGCGGTCCTGCGCGGCGTGCTGGAAGTCTTTGAGTCGCGCGACGGGCAAGAGCAAATCCTCGTGACTGCAGGCCCGCGCCGTTTCATCGGGGACGGGGCGATGCTCTTGGGCACCGCGGCGCTGGCCAATGCGCGAGGCAAAGCGGATGAGAGCGAAATTCTGGAAGTGCCCGCAGATCGGCTTCGCCAGGCGCTCGCGGAGCTGCCCGGTGTCGGCGCGCCGATCGTGCGCGCGTTCATGATGCGTCGGCAACGGTTGAAGCGGGATCGCGAGTTTGCCGGACTGCGCATTCTCGCGCCGGATGGTTCGCGAGACGGCCAGCAACTCGACGATTTTCTCGACAAAAATCATGTCCCGCACCGATTGATCGACTTTCAAAGCGAATACGGGCGCGCCTTATGCGAACGCTTGCACCTGGCGAGTCGCGATTTGCCTGCCCTGATCACGGCGAGTGGCATGCCATTGCGACGCCCGTCGTTGCGCGAAGTCGCGCGGGTTGCTGGGCTGCTCCGGCCGCTGGCGAGTGAGGAGGAGAGCGAAATCACGTGCGATCTCGCCATCGTCGGCGCCGGTCCGGCTGGTCTCGCCGCCGCGGTTTATGCCGCCTCCGAAGGTCTCAAAACTGTGGTTTTGGAAAGCTACGCACCGGGTGGACAAGCCGGATCCTCTTCGCTGATCGAGAATTTTTTCGGCTTTCCCACCGGCATCAGCGGCGGCGAGCTGACTTACGGCGCGCAAATTCAGGCCTATCGTTTTGGCGCGAGGTTTTCGACGCCCGCGCAGGCGCTCTCCCTCGCACTTACCGACGGCGAGCACCGCGCGAGCCTGCAGGTGGAGGGTTGCAACGCCACCCTGCTGGCGAAGTGCGTCATCATTGCGACGGGCGCGGATTACCATCGTCTGGAGGCCGACGGCCGCGAAACCTTCGACGGTTGCGGCGTTTACTACGCTGCCACGGCGCGCGAAGGGCAACTCTGCAGCGGCTCGACGGTGATCGTCGCCGGCGGCGGTAACTCGGCGGGCCAGGCTGCAATGTTTCTTTCCGAAGGCGCGGAGAAAGTGCTGCTGCTGATCCGCGGCGAAAGTCTTGCCAAGAGCATGTCGAGCTACCTCTCGCGCCGCGTTGAGGGGAGGGAGAATATCGAAATTCTAGCGCACACCGAGATCCGGAAAATGATAGGCGGGAAGGTTCTCGAAGCCGTCGAGTTGGAGAACGCGAAGACGCACGAACGACGAACCGTGCAGACGCCGGCCGTCTTTTCTATGATTGGCGCTAAGCCACGCACCGCTTGGCTGCCGCCCGAGATCGAGCGCGATCAAAATGGTTTCATCAAAACCGGCCACGCGGTCGTCGACGCGGCCGCGTGGAAGGGCATAGGCCGTTCTCCAGGGCCTCTGGAGACGAGCTTGCCAGGCATCTTTGCTGCGGGCGACGTGCGCTCCGGCTCGGTGAAGCGCTGCGCCGCGGCGGTGGGCGAGGGTGGAATGGCGGTCGAGGGCGTGCACGAGACCCTCAGAACTTACGCCTGAACGCGCATCGGCCTCGCAATCAAGGCAGCGAGCTGGAATGGCGCTTCGCGTTCTGTCTTATCAAACTGCACTTGCGCCAAATCCCTCTTTGGCATGCTGATGGTTAAGGGGGACACGACACGGGTGCGTCGCGCGCTAACCTCGCGCAGCTGCGCGAAGGTGTCGAACAAGGCTTGGTGTAAATAACTATCGGCTCGGGATTCAGGATGCTGTTAGGGGGGTCCATTTGACGGGCAGGTAAAATTATCGTTGTAATTGTACCACCACACAGGAATCGAACTTAGTTGGCAACCTGAAGCCTATTTATGTTGCCAGAGTCGATCGGCCAGTTTTCCCAGCTCCAGAAGCTCGATCTTTCCAGAAACCGACTGAGCACATTGCCAGAGTCGATTGGCCAGCTCTCCCAGCTCCAGGCGCTCCATCTTTTCGAGAACGAACTGAGCACGCAGCGCCGTGATCTACTCTATCATTGAGAGCTGCCGTCGCCACGGCGTCGAGCCCTACATCTACCTGCGCGATGTCCTAACACGGTTACCATCGATGACTAACCGCCAGATCAAAGACGTCGTTCCCAAAGCTTGGGCCGCTACCCAAAAAACCGCTGCTGCGCGCAAAGCGGCGTTAGTGGTGTAAATGTCGTAACCGGGACCTACGACATTTACGACTTCGACCAGTCAAGAGGAAAGCTACCGGTCCTATATATGTCGCTTACTTTAATTAGTTGTCAGCGATCAGTCAAAACCAACCAGGAATAATCGAAATTTAGGGGCTCAAAACCAGCCACTTTAAGGAAAGCAAAACAGCTCCATTGGACCTAAGATAGATTTCGAATCACCCAGGGTGAGCATGTCTATTTCTAGGCCATGATAGCTCACTCCTATTTCTCCGGTTCCCAGTCCACAGCCTTTTCGTCGGTTACGCTTAGGAATTGGACAAACAGCTCACGGGCATAGAGCACGGCGAAACGATGCATTCGCAGTAAAGCCAAGGCCAACCCCAGAAGAAGCGGAAGCCACCAAACGGACAGCATTCATTCTTTTCAGGCGGAAGGATTCTCCACTAAGAAGCGGCGCTTGGGAAGCTGCGCCGCTCATTTGATATAGAGATCCTTGTGGCTCCTGGCCGACCGAGAGGGCGGAGGCGCGCCTGGGAGTAGTTTATGGCCGAGAATTCTGCGAATGAAGATGTCATCAGAGAGAGTTTGTCTACTCCATCGAATATTTTCGCGGTTTCTGGCGATCCAGCTTTTTGGCTATGTCTGACGCACATACCCTCTCTGGCTCTCTGACGGTTGTTGTTAGACCTTCGCGCTGCAATCTGGTGGCCAACAAACAGGGACTTTCGAGCCGGGCAGGGAGAGGACTGCAAAAGCGGGCATAACGCTTGATGTGTGCCTTTGTGCTTCAGCTCCCACTCTAAACGGCGGTCACCGCCTGGCCATATCCTGACCAATAGGAGGTCCGCTCCGTGGCGAAGCGCACCCATTGTGAACTTCGCACCTTTTCCTTCTTTGTGACGAGAGACGCGTCTATTGATGTCTGGCGACCAACCAATGTAATGCCTCGCTCGCCCGAACGGTTTCGTGAAATGGAGTTCCCGGGATTTTTCACCGAGGCAACACCTTCGATTATCCAATTGTCACCTTGTTTAAGGACAAAGGTCACTTCGACGTCCACATCAACTTTATGCGCCGATTCGCGGTTGAGGACGAAACGCCAGTAAGCCCAGACTCCTCCACCAACCAAAGCCACCGATGTAATTATGGACTGGATCGACGCAGTAAAGTTTTTAAATGACTCGTAATGCACGCGGCAGGTTTTATCAGCTAGCCGTTATCCAGCGTGCGTAATTTCCCTTTCTTAAGTTCTCCCCAGATTGCCGGTAGTAATCGTGACAAGTCGGCGATAGGTGACCTCGAGCTCACGATGGAGTTGAACCATGTCCCCCTCAACGTGGAGAACCGAGAAAGCCTCGGACTAATGCAGCAATCTCATCTGCAGCCGTGTCCAACGCAAAATGACCCGCATTGAGGACATGGACTTCGGC
>DATNLB010000302.1:0-5810 GCA_035603095.1 Candidatus Acidiferrales bacterium | reverse complement strand
CCACTTTTCCATGCGCGGGAATTAGCGTAAACTACGATTGTCGCACGGTGGTGGGAGTAGCTCAGCTGGTAGAGCGTCGGTCTGTGGCACCGAATGTCGCGGGTTCAATCCCCGTCTCCCACCCCAATCTTCACTTTCCACAAAAAATCAAATCCACTTTGTATTTTTGAAGGACGCGATCTGCTGTGAGCAGAGTCATCCTCTCGGAGAGCGCCTGGGCAATAATCATCCGGTCAAACGGATCCCGGTGATGCACAGGCAATTCGCCTGCTCGCAAGGCGTGTTCTTGGGTGATATGGAGCGTTTGGATGCTCCACAACCGTTGCGCGTAGGGAAGGTATTCCGAAGGCGCCTTCGGAAGCGAGAGCGAGCCGAGCGCGAACTTGATTGCGATTTCCCATGCGCCGGCTACCGACAGATACAACTCCGACGATGAAGCCGTCAGCACCTTTCGTGCCATGGCGTTGAGTCTCTCCTCGGCGGCCATGCCCCAAAGGAACACGCTCGTATCGAGCAGGTACCTCATGCCTTCTTGGCTTTTCTCGCGCGCTTTTTCTTTCGTCCTTCGAATAGATCAAGCAAGTCCTCGGGCAAGGGCGCGTCAAATTCCTCTGGGACGATCAGTTGCCCGCGAAGAATCCCCAGGACCCGGGGCGACTTCTCTTGCGGCACAGGAACCAGGCGGGCCACCGGAACCCCGCGGTTGGCGATGGTGATTTCCTCGCCGGCGGCCACCCGGCGCAGCAGCCGCGAAAGCTGGGTTTTCGCTTGGTGGGTATTCACTTTTTCCACGTTCCCATACTAGACTAAGTCACTAGACTAAGTCAACTTGGGCTATTTCCCCTTCCCTGCCATTCCACTGCTCCCCGGGTGACGGACAGCTCTTGTACCACCATGCTCAAGAGAGACAGAATCCGCTCTTCGCATTTCGCAATTCGCCGGTTTCTGCCTATCATAAATCATGACCGGCATCCGTTGTCGCGGTGTACTTTTCGATCTGGACGGAGTCTTAGTGGATTCCACGCCGGCGGTGGCCCGCGTCTGGGCGGGCTGGGCGCATGAACATGGTTTCGATCCCGACGAAGTCGTAAAGAAAGCGCACGGGCGTCCCAGCATCGCCACGATTCGCGAACTCCTCCCCCATGGGGATCACGCTGCGGAGAATCGCGAAGTCGAGCGCCGCGAAATCGCCGACATAGAAGACGTCGTTCCTTTGCCCGGTGCGATGGAGTTGCTGCAGGCACTTCCTCTAGATCGCTGGGCGATCGTGACCTCCTGCACGCGGGCGTTGGCGGCCATGCGCATTGGTGCGGCGGGGCTGCCGAAGCCGAAACAAATGGTCACCTCGACCGATGTGCAGCATGGCAAGCCGGACCCTGAGCCTTACCTGAAAGGCGCGCAAATCCTCGGCGTACCCGCGGCCGACTGCCTTGTGATCGAGGACGCTCCCGCAGGCATTCGCGCTGGTAAAGCGGCGGGAGCGCGCGTCCTGGCATTGCGCACTACCGCGAGCGACGCCGAACTCCAGCAAGCCGGCGCGGACTGGATTGTCGATGACTGCTCCGAACTCTTTCTGGATTCCTCAGCGGCTGGCGAAGAGTTTTTGCTGATCGGCCGTCGAACAAAATAGTCCCGGGCCCCCGGATAGTTACCTTCAAGAAATTGCAGCCGAACCCATCCCCGGCCGCGCGTGGCAGTTCGCCTACAATACAAGAGTCACGAAGAAAGGCATTTTAGCTGCTGGTCACGCGACTCGCCCATCGTTTCTCGGGCCTCGCAAGGACACAAATCGATTCATGGGGATACCCACGGAAACCGCTCCGCCGCAGACCACGCCCGCGCAAGTTCCGGCGCCGACATCGGCACCTCCACCGCAAAGGACCATTCACACCGCCCAGCTCGTCGCCGCCATGCTGAAGTCCAATACGCACGTCAGTGACCTGATTTTTTCGCCGGGCCGCGCTCCTCAAATCGAGGTCAGTGGCCAGCTTACAGAGCTCAAATTCAAAGGACTGGAGTGTCTGAGTTCGCAGGACACACGCTCTATTGCCAACGACATCATGGGAAAGAATGAGACGCCAATCCGCAAGCTCGAGGAGGATGGCTCAGCCGATCTTTCCTACGGAGTCTCGGGCGTGGGGCGCTTCCGCGTGAATATCTTCAAGCAGCGCGGAAGCTGCGCCATCGTGATGCGCGTCGTTCCGGACAGAATTCCCGGATTCGAAGAGCTGAATCTGCCGGAGGTATTGAAGGAAGTTGTGGATCTGCGCAACGGCATTGTGCTGGTGACGGGTCCCACCGGTTCCGGGAAGTCTTCCACTCTCGCAGCCATTCTCGACAGGATGAACGAAGAGAAGGCTTACCACATCCTCACGATTGAGGACCCCATCGAGTTTCTTCATCGTCACAAGAAAGCGACGATCCACCAGCGCGAACTGCACTCGGACACACCGACCTTTGCCCTGGCATTGCGCGCGGCGCTCCGGCAGGCGCCGAAAGTCATTCTCGTCGGCGAAATGCGTGACCGGGAAACGATTGAGATCGCCCTGGAAGCTTCGGAAACGGGCCACCTGGTCATGTCCACGTTGCATACCATTGACGCGTCTAAAACCGTGGAGCGCATCGTTGGAGTTTTCCCCATGGCCGACCAGCAGAGCATCCGCACGCGCCTCTCGAAAGCCTTTCGCTACATCGTTTCCCAGCGCCTCCTTCCTAAGAAGGACGGCAAGGGACGCATCGCCGCCGTGGAAATTCTCAAGTCCACGATGCGCACGCGGGAGTACGTTGAAAAAGGTGAAAGCGAAGGCAAATCGCTTCTCGACGCCATGCGCGACGGCAGCACGGAGGGCATGCAGTACTTCGATGGCGAGATTGACAAGCTCATTCGCGCAGGGATCGTCGATTTCGAAACCGGAATAACCTATTCAACCAATGCTGGAAATTTGCGTCTGGAAATGGCCGATTTTCTCGACGAGCGCCCTAACCGGCCTGCCGCCAGTAAACCCGCCGCTCACGATCCCAACCGCACCACTGAAATCGAAATCGAGCGGTAGGCCAGTAGCTCCATTCATTCTCCTGAACCGTGCCAAGTATCCGCCTTTGTAGTTCTCCCGGCGCGTGCCACAATCCAAAGCAGAAAACTTGCACCCTAGATGAGTGACTTCATTTACATTCTGTTGATGAGCGTGCCTCATGCGCTCCGCGTGGTCCTTCGAGTCGCTTTTTACTTCTCGCTTCCCGCAATTTTTCTGCCGCGTCTGACGCCAAGAGCGTTCCACGCCATTGAGTCCCTTCTTTCTCGTTTGGCGGAGCGCAAGACGCTGGCGGTCGTCACTCTTTTCTTCATCGTCATCGGTGTCCGGCTTGCTCTACTGCCGCAGTTGCCGGTGCCCGTTCCCGGAATTCATGACGAATACAGCTATTTGTTGCTTGGTGACACGTTGGCCCACGGCCGTCTCGCGAATCCGCCCCATCCCATGTGGATGAGCTTCGAATCGTTTCACGTAAATTGGTTCCCGACATATTCGTCGAAGTATCCGCCGGGGCAAGGGGCCGTCCTGGCGCTCGGTCAATTGCTTGGACATCCATGGATCGGCGTGCTTTTGAGCGTTGCCGCGATGTGCGCCGCAATTCTTTGGATGTTGCAAGCCTGGCTTCCGGCAAGGTGGGCACTTCTCGGCGGAGTGCTGGTTGCGCTGAAATTTGGAATTGTCAGCTATTGGATCAACAGCTACTGGGGTGGAGCTGTCGCGGCCATCGGTGGCGCCCTGGTGCTGGGTGCGATGTCGCGAATTGAGCGCCGTGCGCGGACACGCGATGCTTTGCTGCTCGGCCTGGGGATCGCCATCCTGGCCAACACCCGGCCGTATGAGGGATTGCTCTTCTGTATCCCGGTGGCGGGCTGGTTCTTCTGGTGGCTTGCAGGAAAAACAAGATCGGCCGTGACGCCGCGAACGCGCCTCCTCCGGGTTTTCGGGCCTCTGGCCGTTGTTTTGACGCTAACCGTTGGCTTCATTGGCTACTACAACTGGCGGCTAACCGGTCACGCCTTCCTCTTCCCGCATACTTTGAACACGCGGACCTATCGAACGACGGGGCTGTTCTTGTGGGATCATCCCAAAGAACCGCTTGAATATCACAACCAGCCGTTCAACGATTTCTACAACAAATGGGAACGCCAGGATTATCAGAACACGTGGCGGGACGTTCGAAAGGTTTCCGTTGAAAAACTGACGCGCAGCGGCAGCACCTACTTCTGGTGGGGTGCCATCCTGCTTTTGCCCGCCTTGCCTTTCATTTTTTTCGACCGCAAGATGCGCTTGCCCATTTTGATCTTTCTGCTGGGGGCAGCCGGATTCCTGGTATTGATCTGGTCGATGCCCCACTATGCCGCGGCGCTGACGTGTGTGATTTTTCTGCTGCTCGTCCAGGCCATCCGCCACCTCCGCACCATCCGTCTAGGTGGACGCCTCATTGGCCTCGCGCTTTCCTGGGCCATCATTTATCTTCTCGCAATCGATGCTTGCTTCTTTGTCCGGCGCCATCTCTGCGACCATTTGGACTGGACCTGCAAGGGCGACCCCAGCCGGACAGCCATCGGGGACAAACTCTCGCAGACTCCCGGCAAGCACCTGATCGTGGTGCGCTACGAAAAAAATCACAATTTTCACGACGAGTGGGTCTACAACGGAGCGGAAATCGACACCGCCAAGGTTCTTTGGGCCCGCGAACTCGATCCCATCCAGAATGCAAAGCTCTTCGCTTGTTTCAAGGATCGCCGGATCTGGCTCGTCGATCCCGATATCGACAATATGAAATTGATTCCCTACCAAGCGCCACAGGCACCGCCAGCTCAACAGTCGCGGCGCTGAATCCACGCCCCATAGGGTTTCATTCGAACGTGTTTTGCACGAGTCACCAGTTACTCGCGCACTTAGAGTTTCTATCTCGGAATTTGAGACTATTTCAGGTCGTAATCACCAATAAACGTCTCGCGGCTGATGCCCAGCATGCTAAGAAAGAAAGCGGCGAAAATCACCTGCAATCCGAGGAACAGCCACATGGACCAGAAGAGAACTTGGCGGACTTCATGAAGCTCGCCGAAGCCGCTCGCGGCCCACTTCCAGGTGACCCACGCGCAGCCCGCGAATCCCGCGAGGAACAGCCCACCGCCTAAGAGCAAACCCGTCTCCAGAGTGACGCGCTTCAGAACACGCCGCAAGGATACGGAGCGGCGGTCAAAGCGCTCCGCATAGCTGAATACTTTCGCGAATGCCCCGATCGAGAGAATCTGCGCCCCAAGAAGGGTAAAGATAACGCCGAAAATCATGGTGTGAAGGTCGAGCCCCACATGAGGAGAAATCCGGCGCGGTCCCGGCAGTAGCCAAAACACAAGAAAGAGTCCAGCCAGAACGAGCGTGGCGCCCGGCAGCAGGAATAGCCAGTTCGGCGCATAGAGCAGCATGAACCGGAGGCTGCGCCAGCCGTCGCGAAAGCTGCGGAGATGCGGCGCGCGCCCCCGCTTGTCGGGCCACAAAATGATGGGGATCTCCGCGATACGCGCCCCGATTTGCGCGGATTTGATGACCATCTCGAGCGCGAATTCCATCCCCGAACTTCGCAGGTCCAGGCGGTCGTACAGGCTCCGGGTGAATCCCCGCATCCCGCAATAGCTGTCCCCGATGTGGACGTGAAAAAGTGTATTGAGCAAAGCAGTGAGACCGGGATTGCCGAAGTATTTGTGAAGCGGCGGCATGGCGCCTGGTTTGATTTCGCCCCGGAACCGGTTGCCCATCACCATGTCGTTGCCT
>DATNLB010000339.1:0-5652 GCA_035603095.1 Candidatus Acidiferrales bacterium | reverse complement strand
ACTGTGCCCAACGACCGCTGCAGGCTGCACGCCCCACGATTTCCAAAGCTCCGCGAGCGCCATCTGCATGGCGAAGATGGCAGGCTGCGAGATCTCGGTCCGGTGTATTTGCGAGTCGGCTTCCGGGCGCGCGAGTTCCTCCATCAGCGAAAACCGCGCCCATGGGCGCATGGCCTCATCACAAGCCTCAATCATCCGACGGAACACCGGTTCATGCCGCATGAGTTCGCGTCCCATGCCCCACCACTGAGGGCCCTGGCCGCTCATGACGAAGACGACGCGTGTCGCCCTTTCATGCCGCGGCGTGAAGGCCGTGCGCAGATTCGGTCCCGATTGTCCCGTTGAGAAAGCGCTGAGTTCCTGCGCTAACTCGGACACCGAGCGCGCGGTCATGGTGAGCCGATGCGAGTGATGATTGCGCCGCGCTCCGAGCATGTAAGTAATATCCGGCAGCAGCAGAGGCGAACTGCCATTCAGCTTCGAATGATCCTCCAGCCATACGCTCAACTGCGAGGCTGCGGTCCGCAGCGCTTGCTCGGAACGGGCGGAAAGCAACAAGGGCCATGTGCGTTCCGCGTCAACGGCGAAAGGCGCCGGCTGCGGACGTGACGGCGCTTCCGCCAGGATCACGTGCGCGTTGGCACCGCCAAACCCAAACGAATTGACGCCCGCCATGCGAACACCACCTGTGTCCGGAAACGTTTCGCCCACCACGGGCACCCGGAGTTTCAAGGAAGCGAAGTCGATGTTCGGATTGGGCGTTTCAAAATGAAGGCTGGCGGGAATGATCCCGTGCTTCACTACCAGTGCCGCCTTGACCAGTCCGGCCACACCTGCCGCAGTTTCCAAGTGGCCAAGATTCGTCTTGGCTGATCCAATGACCAGTGCGGTCTCCTCTGTTCGCCCTGCGCAGAGCGCTTCAGCCAGTGCATGAGCTTCAATTGGGTCGCCCACCGCCGTGCCCGTACCATGGGCTTCGACATAGCCAATTTGCGATGGAATGATCCCTGCGTCCGCGCACGCCTCGCGCACGAGCCGCGCCTGAGCCTCCGTACTGGGAAGAGAGATGCCATTGGTGTGGCCATCCTGATTCACGGCCGATCCAACTATGACCGCGTAGATCGGATCGCCGTCCGCAAGGGCGTCGGAAAGCCGCTTCATCAGCACCATGCCTGCACCTTCACTGCGCACAAAGCCGTTGGCCGAGGCGTCGAACGCCTTGCATTTGCCTTCGGGCGACAGCATCCCGGCCTGGGAAAATCCAATGAACCCATCCGGCGAAATCAGGACTGTCGCGCCGCCTGCGACCGCCGCTTTGCAACGCCCCGCCAAAATGTGCTCGCAAGCCAAATGCACCGCGGTCAGCGCGGACGAACATGCGGTGTCCATCGCGATGCTCGGGCCGCGCAGATTCAGGCAATAAGAAATGCGGTTGGCGGCGATGCTGTGCGCGGTGCCTGTGGATGTGTGCGCGCTAATGCCGGCACGGTCCGCGACGGTATGCTGAATCCCCTGGTAGTCACTATGCGAGAGCCCGACGAACACGCCGATGTCCGCGCCCTTCTCCAGATCCAAAACTAGGCCTGCATCCTCAATCGCCTCCCAAGTTGTCTCCAGCAACAGCCGGTGCAGCGGATCCACGTAGGGCGCTTCCCGCAGCGAGATTCCGAAAAACTGCGGATCAAACTTGTCAATCCCCTCTACAAATCCTCCGCGCCTGGCGATGGACTTCCCCGCCGCTCCAGGCTCAGCGTCGTAAAACCGCTCCACGTTCCAGCGGTCGGGAGGCACGTCAGAAACCGCTTCACGACCTTCCACAAGCAATTTCCAAAATGATTCCGTGTCGTTCACACCACCGGGGAAACGGCAACCGATCCCGATGATGGCAATTCCCTCTTTGTTCATAATAGGCAATGAGAGAGAGCAACGGAACGGCGCTGTGGGTGTTTCTTTTTGGGTTTAGGCATATGAAAACTAAGAAAAAACCATCGGTAAATCAGACGTAAATTTGGTCAACTTGATTCGAACGTTTCGGCAGTGACGAAAAATGCAGAGCACATCTTTCGGCTTTGCGCTGGCCGGACGGGATTACGTGTCCGCGCGGCAAGGGCAAAGCGTTTCGACAATCGCGGAGCGCGACCATTACGACTGCAATGCGTGCGGTTATCAGTTTTCGGTCACGAGCGGCACAATCTTTCACGACAGCCATTTGCCGCTTCGCGACGTATACAATCCTCTAATGATTTTATGGGAAAATGGGTTCACGGTTCCGTACATGAAGGGATCTCCGCTGCTGATTTGGAGCATTGAAGTTACATGATGCGCCCACCCATTGCAATGGTGTGAAACACTAGGTAGTGGTACATTTGAAAGTGTACCACTACCGAAGCGTCTAATGGATTCGGCAAAAATTGTAATTACATGAAATAGAACACCAGCGCGTGCTCGTGGTTTTCAAGCTTCTGTGAGAATCCATTCGTTAGGCGAGTGAAGCGGCGTATCGACGTGCGCTTTTAAGTCGTGTATGAAGTGATACGCGCAACTCGCATCACGCTGTCCAACAAACCAGCAAGGAATTAATTTTGTTTCGGCATCAAGCGCCGTCCACGTTCAAACATCGCCAGCGCTTTTAACTTCCATTTCAGCGCTGCAATTTTTCTTTCGCGCCGACGAACGTCCAAATTTTGCGAAATATCTAAATTCAAACTGACCCACTACCAAACCCAATCATGCGCGTCTTGTGCATTTCCAAAATCTTGGGAGCGGGATTGAAACTATACGACTACGTCTCCTGAAGCGATCCTCCCTGGACGGAAACCACGTCTATTTCTACTCGTCCTTAGTTGCTTTTCGAGCAATGGGCAATGTTTTGAGAAAACGATTGCCTGGCGATTAGTCTGAACTAAAGGATTGCCAAATGTGTGGCATTGCAGGTGTGCTGGATCTGGCCGGGCTGCGAATGGTGCCGGACGACGTCATTCAACGAATGGCCCAGGCGCTGGTGCATCGCGGCCCGGACGAGGACGGCTTTCTCCAGAGTCCGGGGGTCGCGCTGGCTTCGCGCCGGCTCAGCATCGTCGGGTTGGCGGATGGGCGGCAGCCGATCGCCAATGAAGACAAGAGCGTGCAGGTGGTGTTCAACGGCGAGTTGTTCGATTACGTCGAAAGGCGCACCGAACTGCAAGGGCGCGGACATCGCTTCGTCACACACTGCGACACGGAAATCATTCCGCACATGTGGGAAGAGAATCAGGAAGGCGTGTTCGAGCGACTCCGCGGCCAGTTCGCCATTGCCTTGTGGGACGCGCGTCGGCGTCAATTGACTCTTGGTCGCGACCGCTTCGGCATCTGTCCGCTTTACTGGACGCGACAAGGGAACTGGCTTCTGTTCGCATCCGAAATCAAGGGCCTGCTGGCCTCGGGCATGGTGCCGGCCCAACCCGACCTGCGCGGCATTGACCACATTTTCACGTTCTCCGCCATGCCGGGGCCGGTGACGTGTTTTGAAGGCGTGCAGCTCCTACCTGCCGGCCATTATCTGCAAATCACTCCGGGGAACGAAGACGGCGCGGCGCCCGTCATCAACGAGCGCACCTACTGGGAAATGGATTTCCCGGATGAGGGCGATGAAGATCCGGGAGCAAATCAGCGCAAACTGGTGGATGAATTCGAGCGCGTCATGCTGCAGGCAGTCGAGAAGCGGTTGCGGGCCGATGTGCCGGTGGGCGCTTATTTGTCGGGCGGCGTTGATTCGAGCATGATCGTTGCACTGGCGTGTCATCTCAAAGGTCCGGCGATCAATACCTACACCATTCGCGTTGACGATCCCGCTCTCGACGAGCTCAGTGCGGCCTGTCTCGCGGCCCGGCACATCGGTACGAAGCCGCCGGTCGTGCAGGAATTTCGCGCAAGCGACGCGCTGGAGACGTACCCCGCGCTGATCCAAGCTGCAGAGGCGCCGGTAATCGACACGTCGTGCGCCGCATTGTTGCAGTTGGCCCGGCGCGTTCATAGTTGCGGGCAGAAGGTCGTCCTCACCGGAGAGGGCGCGGACGAATGGCTGGTCGGCTATCCGTGGTATAAAGCGGCGAAGCTACTCGGATATCTCGACATCCTACCCGGACTGCCGCTCAGCGACCGCGTGCGCCGCGGCTATTTCCGGGTGAATCAGATGCCTCAATATCCAGTCGAGATGCGCCAACGCGCGGAGCAATCCATCGGCGGCCCCAACGCCTGGATTGATGCTTATGGGATGCTCGCGCTCTCCAAGCTTCGCTTCTACGCCGCGCCAATGCGGGAAGTGCTCGAGCAAACCAATCCGTGGGCCGATCTTCAACTCAACCTCGAGCGCGCGAAACGCTGGCACCCGCTGAACCGCGGCATTTGGGTCGCAGGCCGCGTCACACTCGCGGGTCACCTGCTCCAGGCCAAAGGGGACCGCGTGGCCATGCACTCGTCGGTGGAAGTGCGGTATCCGTTTCTCGACGAGGACGTCTTCGACTTTCTCGCAAAGCTGCACCCCCGCTGGAAGCTGCGCGGATTCCGCGACAAACACCTGCTGCGGCTGCTGGCCGAGCGCTGGCTACCGCCGTCCATTTACCGACGCGGGAAAGTCATCTTTCGCGCGCCGCTAGACAGTTTCCACATGGACCCTGAGCCGCCGTTCGTCGAGCAACTCTTGAGCGAAGAGTCGCTGCGCCGCACGGGCTATTTCGACATCGCGGCGGTGCGCCACTGGCGGAAAGCCTTTCGCCAAATGCGGGCCGGTTCACTGCCGCGGCTCTCGGTGGAAATGGGACTCGTGGCTGTCGTGGCGACGCAACTCTGGCATCATCTGTTCATCGACGGCGCGTTGTCGGACGTGCCCACTCGGAGAGGCCTCACCGCGGCAGCGAAGGCAGCACCGCAGGCTTGACAAGGCTTAGCGAAGTTTCGCCAGCGTCTCGCGTCCGCGCTGCTTGGTTTCGGGATCGTCCTTCTCCGTCTCGTTCATCGCCAGTCCCTGGGTGATGACACGCCGGGCATCGCCCGTTCGGCCCATGCGAGAATAAACCAGCCCCAGCTCTATATAATGTATGAGCCGGTCGGGCTTCAGTTCGATCGCTTTCTCAAAACATTTGGCTGCGTCCTCGTAAGTCGGCGCTGGCAGCTTGCCGTAAACCAGTTCCGCCAACGCCCGCTTCACGCCCGTGACCTCGGCATACCCCATGTTCCAGCGTCCCAGTACATGCCAGGCTAAATCGCTGCGCGGGTCGAGTTTGATCGCCTTGTCCGCCTCACTCTTGATGATGCGCGCGGTCTCCACCTTCTCCTTGGTGCTCAACAGCGGCTGCAGCTTGCCGTAACTGATCGCCACTGCGAGTTGGGCGTCCGGATCATTTGGCCCCAAGGACGCCGCGCGCTTCGCATAGTCAACGGCGATCCCGCCGAGCCGGAGCTTCTCCGCCGTCTTCGAGGCGTCGCTCATCAGATGCCGATATTCGCGCGAGATCCGCACGAGGAGGCGCACGTTCTTCGGCTCCAGTTTTTCCGCCGCCAGATAATCCTTGAGGGCCTCGTCGGCCTGGAATTTTAGAGCGAAGACATCGCCCTTTTTAATGAGGTCGTCCGCGGACTGAGCTCGGCTCACCGCGCACGTCAGCAGCAGCGCCG
>DATNLB010000041.1:0-4348 GCA_035603095.1 Candidatus Acidiferrales bacterium | reverse complement strand
CAGCGTCGATGGATTGGTGATCATCAGCGCCGCGACGTCGTCAGTCACCAGGTCGCGCAGCTTATCAACATCAATCTGCCCGTGCGATTCGGACTTGATGTTTTCGACTTCGTAGCCCGCGATCACCGCCGTTGCTGGGTTCGTTCCGTGCGCGGAATCCGGAATCAATACTTTCTTGCGTGGATTCCCTTGCTTTTCCAGGTACGCGCGAATCAGCAGTAGGCCGGTCAATTCGCCATGCGCCCCCGCTGCGGGCTGCAGTGTGATGGCATCCATGCCGGTAATTTCCAGCAGGCACTTTTCGAGCAGCCGCAAAATCTTGAGGCAGCCTTGCGAAAGCTCTTGCGGCTGATAAGGGTGCTCGGTGGCAATGCCGTCGAGCCGGGCCACGAATTCATTTACGCGCGGGTTGTATTTCATCGTGCAGGAGCCCAGCGGATACATGCCCAAGTCGATGGCATAGTTCCACGTCGAAAGACGCGTGAAGTGGCGAAGAACTTCGATCTCGCTCACTTCGGGAAAACCTTCGATGCCCGCGCGCCGGTGATTCGCGCCCAGAGCCTTGGCAGGGTCGGCGGCGGGCACATCGAGCGGCGGCAATTCGAACGCCCGTTTTCCCGGCGACGACTTCTCGAAGATCAGCCCTTCGTTCTGGTTGGTGTGGCGCGATGCTTTTTTGATTTTCGAGTTCATTTCCCTATTCAAGCTTGTAGTGGCGCAGCATGCTGCGCCACTACAAAGAGTACCTTCCTCAAATGGGCCGTTCGAGCGCGCGCTTCAACGCGCCCGCGAATCGTTCGATTTCCCCGCGCGTCGTCGTTTCCGTGACGCACACCAGCGCGCGCTTAGTCAGTTCCGGATAGGCAGTACCCAACGCCAACGGCCCGATGATTTTTTCGCGCAAGAGCTCGGCATTGACTATCTTCACCGAGCGTGGCAGCTCGACGGTGAATTCGTTGAAGAACGGCGCATCGAACGTGCGCCGGACGCCGGGAATCTTCAGCAACTCCGAAAGCGCGAACTGCGCCTTGGACAGGTTCTGTCCCGCCATCTCGCGCAAGCCCTCTTTGCCGAGGAGCGTCAGGTGCACTGTGGCGGCGAGCGCGCAGAGCGCCTGATTCGTACAAATGTTGGAGGTGGCCTTTTCGCGGCGGATGTGCTGTTCGCGCGTCGCGAGCGTCAGCACGAATCCGCGCTGGCCATCGGAATCCGTCGTTTGTCCCGCGAGCCGCCCCGGCATTTGGCGCACAAACTTATCCCGCGAAGCAATCACCCCGGCGAACGGTCCGCCGTAGCTCGGCGGCAGCCCGAAACTCTGGCCTTCCATCGCCACGATGTCCGCTTCCAGAGGAGGCTTGACCAGCCCGAGGGAGACACCTTCCGCAATCGCGACTACGAACATCGCACCAGCTGCGTGCGTAACATCTGCGAGCGGCGCGTATGATTCGATGGCTCCGAAAAAATTCGGCGACTGCACGACGACGGCGGCGACGTCATCTTTCAGGGCCGCCCGCAACGCTTTTGCGTCCACCGTTCCGTTCGCTGTAAACGGAATCTCCTCCACGCGCAAACCTGAATTTTTCGCGTAGGTCTTCAGTACGTCGCGGTACTCCGGATGCACAGATCGCGCCACCAGCACGCGCCGGCGGCCGGTCAAGCGCTCCGCCATCAGCACGGCTTCCGTCGTGGCCGTCGATCCGTCGTACATCGACGCGTTCGCCACTTCCTGCCCCGTGAGCTGGCACATCAGCGTCTGAAACTCGAAAATCGCCTGCAGCGTGCCTTGCGTGATTTCCGCCTGATACGGCGTGTAGGAAGTGAGGAACTCTCCGCGCTGGATGATCGCGTCCGTCACCACCGAACGCAAATGATTGTAGATGCCCGCTCCGAGGAAGCTCGTGTACCCGTTCGAATTCTCCGCGGCGCGGTCCTTGAAATACTGGATGACTTCGGCTTCCGAATACGGTCCGGGAATGTTCAGCGCTTTGCGAAGGCGAAAGCGTTCAGGAATGCTGGAAAATAATTCGTCGATGGATTTTGCGCCGATCGCGGCAAGCATTTCCTGCCGCTCGGCGGGGCTCTTCGGGAGGTAGCGCATCAGGCCGAGGCTTCCTTACCTTTGGCCGCGATGTAGGCTTCGTAGGCGGCCGCGTCCATCAGCCCGCTGAGCTCAGCGGCATTCGTAAGCCGCACTTTGATCAGCCACGCCGCGCCGTGCGGATCGCTATTGATTTTCTCGGGGGTATTCTGGAGTTCGCCATTGGCTTCGATCACCTCTCCCGCGGCGGGCGCGTAAATCTCGCTAACCGCCTTTACAGACTCCACCGTGCCAAAAGACTTTCCGGGCTCGATTTTCGCTCCGGGCTTGGGCAGTTCGACGAAGACCACGTCGCCCAGTTCATGTTGCGCGTAGTCGGTGATGCCAATTGTGGCGAGTCCACCCGCCACGCTGATCCATTCATGTTCTTTGGTGTAGCGGTAATTCTTCGGATAGGCCATTTGGTCACTCCTTGGATTCTTCTGCGTCCGATCAGGATTCGCGCGGCGCCGCTGCTTTCTTCGGCCGCTTGTAAAACGGCGTCGGGGCCACCTGCGCCTTGCATTTCTGCCCTCGAATCTCGACGTATAAAACCGTGCCCACGGAAGAATACTCCGGCGGCACATAAGCCAGCGCAATGTTTTTCCCCAGGGTCGGCGAAGGCGAGCCGCTCGTCACCACGCCGATGGCATCGCCTGCTTCATTGCAGCAACAATATTGGTCGCGCGCAATTCCGCGATCCACCATCTCAATCCCCACCAGCGTGCGCCGCAATCCCGCCGCTCTCGCCTGCTCCAGCGCCGCGCGCCCCACGAAATCGACTTTTTCCATCTTGCAGTAGCGATCCAGCCCGGCTTCCCACACATTGATCTTGTCGCTGATCTCGTGCCCGTACAGCGCCATCTTCGATTCCAGCCGCAGCGTATTCCGGCATCCCAGCCCACAGGGAACGACGGCGAATTCGCGCCCCGCATCCATCACCTGGTTCCAGACCTTCTCGCTGGTCGCTACGTCGGAGGGCACATAAATCTCAAAACCATCCTCGCCTGTGTATCCCGTGCGCGCGATGAGTGTATTTTTCAAACCGCAGACCGTTCCATGCGTGAACCAGTAATTCTTGATGCCATTCAACTCCACGTCGGTCAGTTTCCTCAGCAGATCGACGGCCCGCGGTCCCTGAATCGCCAATTGTGTGTAAGCGTCGCTCAAGTTCTCGACAACGCAATCGAAACTCTTCGTGTTCCCACGCACCCAGTTGATGTCTTTCTCCCGCGTGCCGGCATTGATCACCAGCAGAAAATCATCTTCGCCCAGCCGGTGCACGATCACGTCATCCACAAACGTGCCTTCCGGATAGAGCATCGCCGAATAGTGCGCCTGGCCGATGGCCAGCTTCGACGCATCGTTCATGCTGATGTGTTGCACCGCCGCCAGCGCCCCGCCGGGCTTCCCGCTGCTGCGGATTCGAATGTCCCCCATGTGGCTGACGTCGAAAACGCCGACGCTGGCCCGCACCGACTTGTGTTCCGCTATCAGTCCGCCGCTCGACGGGTATTCGACTGGCATATCCCAGCCGTCGAAATTGACCATCTTTGCGCCAAGACGGCGGTGCAATGCATTTAGCGGCGTCTTACGAAGCTCGCTCTTGTGAGGAGTTGCGGCGGATTCCATTCCAATGGCTCAAGCAGAAATCGATACTAGCATGCGCTCTCAAACGGGTCAAAGAACCCCGCCAAGAAGGTGGCAGATCAACTTCCGATTACCGTGTCAATGAGGAGTCAGTCCGCTAAGTGGGGTGTTGATCAGGGCAAACGCGACAACGCCGCTGAATGTCGTGGATCAGGAAGGACCCGGCTCTGCCACAACTTTCACAGTTGAGAACGTACGCCGGCATTCGATTCCGAGTTGAGCCAATCAGGCATCACGGCAGGGGTCGGGAATAGTCCCGGCGCAAAAACTCGTAGTTCGGGGACGTGGCCGCCTGGGGCACGCTCTAAGTTCTCTCTTAGATTCATCAGCGATAGAAAAGTGCAGAGGATGCGTCTTTTCAGGTCGTCCGATAAGCACAGATTGCTGCTTACGCGGGCGAGGAGTAAGGCGCATTCCCTTACGTAGATGGCCATCTCCGCGCGGCGCTCGACGGTGGCCTTGCGCAATGCCACTTGGCGGTGCATCTCAGCGCACGCCTCCTCCACGCTCCATGTGAAGTGGTGGACGCACAGACCCACCGAATCGAGCTCCGTAGGTACAGGAAGCTTGCAACGGGGAATACAAGCGCGATGCTCGTTCGGCGTACCCATCCATACCCCC
>DATNLB010000356.1:0-4601 GCA_035603095.1 Candidatus Acidiferrales bacterium | reverse complement strand
GAAGTTATGGGCTACGTGCTCGCTGGACCTATCGCCAATCAAGTCCTCGTCGCCCGTTGGTTTGGAGTCCGGCGCGGCCGGGCGATGGGTTACGCGTATCTCGGGCTTGGGCTAGGCGGAGTCGTTTCACCATTGCTGGTTCACTCTTTGATGAGAAGCTTCGGTTGGCGGCATGCCCTGGAGGTCGTGGGCTTGCTGATACTGGTCGTGTTGCTCCCGGTGGGGATCGGGATCACGCGCTCCACTCCTGCCGAAATGGGGCTTCTGCCGGATGGGGCGGAAAGCAGTGGCCTGCGCGAAGAAAAGAACAGCGCCACGGTTGCGCCCGCGAGCGGAGTCGGGGCTGCGGTTCGCACGGCGAATTTCTGGCTTATCCTGGCGGGATCCACGCTGGTGATGGGCGCTATAGGTACGGTATCTCAACATTTCATCCTCTTCCTCAAAGATCAAGGCTACTCGGCAGCCACCGCCTCCCGATACCTTACAGCTCTGCTTGCTTCAAGCCTCGGCGGCCGGGTAGTAGTGGGTTACCTGGCGGACCGTTTCCGGAAGAAGAACACCATGGCGCTGTTCTACGCATTGCTCAGCGCATCGGTGCTCCTACTCGGTATGGCGCATCAGCCCGTTGTCGTGTGGACCTTCGCCTTGATCTTCGGCTTCTCCATGGGCGCAGACTACATGCTGATTCCGCTCGTCACGGCGGAGTGCTTCGGGACGGCGTCACTTGGCAAGCTGCTGGCGCTGATCATCATGGGATACTCGCTTGGTCAGTGGGGAGCGCCGTGGATTGCGGGAAGAATCTTCGATTCGCGGCACAGCTATGAATTGGCATGGAAAATCCTGGCGGCAGCGGGCCTGCTCGGAGCCGCCGCCATTTACGCGGTCTCGGACCGGCAAAGTACAAACCACGTTTAACGTGCGAAAAGAGGTTGCCAATCAACCGACAACCAGGCCTCACGCCTTGACGGCGTTGGTAGCGTCAGATAGCGTAAAATGACTGCGTGCTTCCTTTTGAGCCGCTGGTGAGAATACCGTGAGAATTCTGTTCGTGGCATCGGAGGGGCTGCCGTTTTCAAAGACGGGCGGCCTGGCGGACGTCGTGGAGGCGCTGCCGAAGGCGCTGGTGGTGCAGGGCCACGAAGTAGCAGTGGTGTTGCCGCGGTACCGCGGGACGAAAACCACTGCGGTGGTGATGCCGAGCCTGACGATTCCGATGGGCGGGACGCGACTGCGCTTTCCGGCGATAGCTGATGGCACGCAATTGAATGGCGTACGCTACTACTTTGTGGATGATCCGGACTATTTCGATCGTGACGGATTGTATGGCGGCCGCAGCGGAGATTATCCGGACAACGCGGAGCGCTACACGGAGTTCTGCCGCGCGGCAATTGAGGTGACGAAGCATGTCTGGCCGGCGGATGTGATTCATTGTCATGACTGGCAAACGGCGCTGCTGCCGGTGCTGCTGCGGACGTCTTACGGCGATGATCCGCTGGTGAAAGATATTCCTATCGTGTTCACGATTCACAACATGGGTTATCACGGGCAATTCGCTAGAGATGTGCTGGACCGCGCGGGAATTCCCCAGGGCGTATTTCATCCCGGCGGGATTGAGTTTTACGGAAAAGTGAATCTGCTGAAGGGAGGGCTAGTTTATTCGGATTATTTGACGACCGTCAGCAGGAAATATGCGGAAGAGATCCAGACACCGGAAAATGGACACGGACTAGACGGCGT
The DNA here is from genome assembly GCA_035603095.1 of Candidatus Acidiferrales bacterium. GTDB lineage: Bacteria > Acidobacteriota > Terriglobia > Acidiferrales > UBA7541 > Acidiferrum. The sequence goes on along the minus strand of DATNLB010000356.1, from coordinate 2,864 downwards.
TGCGAGAGACCGCGCGGACCGCCTGGTGGGAATTCTGAACGGCGTGGATTACGCGGCGTGGAACCCGGAGAAGGACAAGCTCATCGCGGCAAATTACTCGGCGAAGGATTTGAGCGGGAAGCAGGTGTGCAAACAGGAGCTGCTGGAATTGTTCGGATTGTCGCACGATTACCTGGAATGGCCGCTGATCGGCATCGTGTCGCGGTTCGCGGATCAAAAGGGCTTCGATTTGATCGCGGAAAAAGCGCACGAACTAATGCGCGAAGATCTGGTGCTGGTGGTGCTGGGAACGGGCGAGCGTAAGTATGAGGATTTGTTCCGGGCGCTGGCGGCGGCCTATCCGGGCCGCGTGGGCGTGAAGATCGCTTACGACAACGCGCTAGCGCACAAAGTCGAGGCGGGGGCCGATATGTTCCTGATGCCTTCGCGCTACGAACCCTCGGGGTTGAATCAGATGTACAGCTTGAAGTATGGTACGGTGCCGATTGTGAGAGCCACCGGCGGGCTGGACGACAGCATCGACCCGTTCGATGTGGAGCACGGCACAGGGACCGGGTTCAAGTTCAAGGAGTACACCGGCGAGGCGCTGTTGTTTGCGATTCGGCAGGCGCTGCATCATTACATGGATGAGCGGATCTGGAAGCGCATCCAGTTGAACGGGATGGCGAAGGATTTTTCGTGGAAGACGCCTGCGGCGGAGTATGCGAAGCTGTATGAGGCCGCGCGAGTCCCTCGCGGATTATCGCCACAAGCACAAAGCTCGGGAAAGGCCGCTCCAGGCGCCGGTCAACCGGGCCGCGGGGCGGGGGAGAGCACGCAGGCGGCAGGGCAAGGCGCAAGAAACCAAAAGCCTGTTGGAACATCTAACTAAGCTGATTCAGGAGAGCGAAGCGGCGGCCAGATTGGCAAGCCGCTGAGGACAAAGAACATGGCTGATAATACAATTCAAACGGCAACGGATGGAAATTTCGAAGCCGAAGTGCTTACCGCGAGCAATTCGCAGCCGGTGATGGTGGACTTCTGGGCGGAATGGTGCCGTCCGTGCCACATGCTCGCGCCGACGGTTGCTGAGATCGCGCACGACTATGCAGGCAAGCTCAAGGTGATGAAGTTGAACGTCGACGAGGCGATGAATTCAGCGGGCCGTTATCGCGTTCAGGGAATCCCCACATTGCTGCTGTTCAAGAACGGCCAGGTCGTGGAACAGATCGTGGGGGCAGTGCCGAAAGACCAGATCACTAAGGCGCTGGAGCGGCACATCGCATAAAGCCGGGCGCATACCAGGCTTTTGCAAGAAGGCGCGTCCCGACCCGGTCGGGGCGCGCCTTCTTGATTGAGAGACAAGAGTTCAAGAATGACAGGGCCTGTGATGCAACTCATCTTCGGGCTATGAGCAGAGAAATCTCCAGCCGGCCGCCGCGAGTTCTTTTCTGGTTTGCGGCGGTCGTTGTTGGTCTTATCCAGGTGTGGGCGCACCGTCATAACATAAATCCGGACAGCATCTCCTATATAGAAATCGCGCAGTCGGCCAGGGAGGCCGGCTGGAAGAGTTACGTAAATGGATACTGGAGCCCCCTTTACCCTTTTTTGTTAACCAACGCTTTTCGAATTTTCGATCCCGGTCCTCTCTGGGAGTCGACGGTTGTCATTTTCGCGAATCTTGCCATCTATCTAGCCAATCTGGCGTGCTTCGAGTGGTTCCTCAGGGAGGTGATTCGACTGCGGGACGCTTCTGATCGCTCGGCTGAGAGAGGCCATCCGATTTCCTCGCGAACTCTGTGGATTTGCGGGTACGTTTTTTTTCTGTGGGCTGGACAGTTTTGGGTGACTCCTGGTTGGGTTTCGCCGGATTTGTGCTCCGCTGGATTGGGCTACCTGGCGACAGCGGCACTCATTCGTATTCATCGAGGCCAGGCAAGCTGGGCGACGTTTGCGTTTTTTGGAGCGGTACTTGGGCTTGGGTACCTGGCAAAGGCGCCGATGTTTCCATTGGCCTTTGTTTTTCTCGCTTGCGGTTTTCTCGCCGTGAGTTCGGATAGACGACCTTGGACCCGTGCGACTCTTGCTGCAGTCGTTTTTCTTATGATTGCCGCGCCCTTAGCAGTTTCTTTGTCTAAGGCAAAAGGAAGAACGACGTTTGGAGACAGCGGGAGGATCAACTACGCCGAGTTTGTGAACGGCGCTCCGAAATATGTGCACTGGGAGGGCGAGCCTCCCGGCACTGGAATCCCGGCTCATCCGCCGCACAGGCTTCTGGGTGAACCTGCGGTCTACGAGTTTGCTGCGCCAATCGGGGGAAGTTACCCGCTCTGGTACGATCCTTCCTATTGGTATGAAGGAATCAAGCCGCACTTTTCCCTGAACGGACAACTGATGGCGCTGTACCGGACGATGAGCAGCTATCTGAGGATTTTTTCGGTTACGGGAACTCTCTACGCCGTTTTCGTCACGCTCTATTTTCTCGTGAGGAAGTCTGGAAGCTGGGGCGGGGGATGGAGGGAGGAGAAGTTTGTCTGGATTCCGCTGGTAGCAGCGTTCGGGATGTATGCTCTGGTCCATGTGGAGCCGCGCTTTGTTGGAGGATTCGGCCTCATGCTGCTGATGAGACTCCTCGCGGGGGTGAGGTTTGAGAAGCAGGAAGGGAAATGGGCGCTGAGTGGCCTAGCTTCCGTAATCATTCTTGCGCCCGCACTGGCTGTTGTTTTTTCAACGGGGAAAAACTTGAACGACATAGTGAGGCACTCGACTTTCGAGCAATGGCAAGTGGCGCGCGGACTGCACGAAATGGGCATTACGCAGGGAATGGAGTTGGGTTACATCGGGACTGGCTTGGGGGCTTACTGGGCGCATCTGGCGGGCGTGCG
>DATNLB010000005.1:0-7894 GCA_035603095.1 Candidatus Acidiferrales bacterium | reverse complement strand
CCGGACATCCGTGCCGTACCTCGACCAGCACGCGAAGACTTTGTTTGCTTTCCTTGAGCACGATTTCCGCACGTTTGCGTTTATCAAGTCCTGCTACAACAAGGGACTATCGAGAAGAAATAAAATCAGAACATGGTGCGGTAAAAGTTTCAGAAACAGATACCGTGTCTGCATCGTTCGGGTAAGTCCACTCTCGCCGGTGTTAGTTATTGTTGCCAGCCGCCGCCGAGTGCTTGATAGAGCTGGACAAGAGCGAGGAGTTCGTTGGCCTGGGCCTGAGCAAGATTGAGTTCGGCGGTGAAGTAGTTGGTTTCGTTGGTGAGAACTTCAAGGTAGCTGGTCACTCCACCTTTATAACGAATGTTGGAAAGGCGTGCGGCGTCTTTGGCAGAGGCGGTGAGGAGTTCCTGCTGTTCGCGAAATTCCAGGTTTTTACGATAACCGATCAGAGCGTCCGAAACGTCGCGGAAGGATTGTTGGATGGTTTGCTGATAGGAGAGGAGAGCTTCCTGCTGCTGGGCCTCGGCAAAACGGACACCGGAGCGAATCTTTCCGGCGGTGAAGATGGGCTGAGTGAGAGAGCCGGCGAAGGTCCAGAGACCCGCAGTGCCTGCGAAGAGACGAGAAAGTGCATCGCTTTGGAATCCGCCTGAACCCGTTAACGCGATTTGAGGATAGTAGGCGGCGCGGGCGACGCCGATCTGGGCGTTGGCGGCAATGAGCAACTGTTCAGATTGGCGGATATCGGGGCGTCGCTCGAGAATCTCCGAGGGAATGCCGGCGGGAATTTCGGGGGAGTGAGGTTGCTCGGTGAGACGCAGACCACGGGCGATTGGGCCCGGGTTGTTTCCGAGCAGGGTGCTCAGGAAATTTTCTTCCTGTTGAATACGGCGCTCGAGATCGGGGATTTCTTCGCTGGCCGTGTAGACAAGTTGTTCGGCTTGGCGGACATCCAGCTCCGACGTATAGCCATGATTCGAAAGAACCGAGGTGAGGCGAAGGGACTCGCGGCGCGCGGTCAACGCATTTTGCGAGAGTTCCAGTTGAAGATCGAGCGCGCGGAGTTGAAAGTACGCGGAGGCGACATTTGCGACCAGGGAACTGATCACGGCGCGGCGGCCCCACTCCGTGCCGAGCAGGGAGGCGCGAGCGGCTTCTGTGGCACGGCGATACTGTCCCCAGAAATCAAGTTGCCAGGCGGCGGAGAGATTCAACTGTCCGGTGGATTGCTCGAGTTCGGGAAAGACAATCGATTTCGCGCTGCGTTGCGCGGAAAGGTCTGCGCCGCCGCTGACACTGGGAAATTGATTGGAGCGCGTGATACCCAATTGTGCCTGTGCCTGGAGTACACGCGTGGCAGCGATGCGGACATCGTAATTCTGCTGAATCGCGGAGCGCACTAAAGACTGCAACTGCTCGTCACGGAACACCTCCCACCACTTTTGATCGCCCAGCGAAGCGGCTGCGGCTTTGGATGCTTCGGACGAAACACCGCGGAACTCCGTGGGTACGGTGGCCGTGGGACGCTTGTAGTCAGGTCCAACAGTGCAGCCGGAGATGAGCGGCGCGACGAGGAGCGATGCAAGGAGAGATCTCATTTCAATTGCCTCCTTCCGCTTGGCTTGTGCCCGGCGCCGGGAGTCCTGTGAGCATGGCGGCGCGGCCCGCTTTACCCAGGGAGAGGCGCTCGACCACATAAAAAACGGCGGGTATGAAGAAGATGCCGAGGGCGCTGGCCGCGAGCATGCCACCGATCACGGCGGTGCCCATGATCTGGCGCGCGACGGAACCCGCACCTGAAGCGGTCCACAGGGGCACGCAGCCGAGAATGAATGCAAAAGAGGTCATAAGAATGGGGCGCAAACGCAAGCGGGCGCCTTCCAGAGCCGCATCGACGAGCGGCTTGCCCTGCTCGTATTCGTCCTTGGCAAATTCGACGATAAGAATGGCGTTTTTCGCGGCGAGACCTATGAGCATGACGAGACCGATTTGGGAGTAAACGTCGCTTTCGATCTGCACCATGTACGTGGGGAGAAATGCCGAGAGCAAGACTCGCCGGAGCCATAGGATGAAAAAGGCGCCGAAAATTGCGACAGGAGTACTCAGAAGGACGCTGAAAGGTAAGGTCCAGCTTTCATAGAGTGCGGCGAGAATTAGAAAGACGAAGAGAAGCGAAAAAGCAAAAACCGCGGAGGCGGGAACGCCTTGCTGGGCTTTTTTCTCCTGGAAGGACATACCGGAGTAGTCGTAACCCATTTCGCGGGGCATGGTTTGGTCGAAGACCTCTTCGATAGCGGCCATGGCTTGGCCGGCGCTGTAGCCGGGAGCAGCGGCGCCGTTGATTTGGGCGGAACGGTATTCGTTGAAGCGCATGGTGAATTCGGGGCCGGCGCGGGACTCGAATCTAGTGACAGCGGCGAGCGGAACCATCGCCCCGGTATTGTTCTTGACGAAAAACTGGCCGACGTTTTCCGCACGAGTGCGGTACTCGCCCTCGGCTTCGATGTAGACCTGCCACTGGCGTCCGAAACGATTGAAATAGTTGATGAAGAGGCCGCCCATGAAGGCCTGAAGAGTCTGGTAGACATCTTTGACGGCCACACCTTGCTTGATGACTTTGTCGCGGTCTACGTCGACGAACTGCTGCGGGACGCTGGGGAGGAACGTAGTGTTGACACCCGCGATTTCCGGACGCTTGCGGACGGCGGCGAGAAATTTGTCCAAGTTGTCAGCGAGGAATTGGACGTCATTCCCGGCGCGGTCTTCCAGAACGAAGGTGAATCCGCCGGATGTGCCTACGCCGGGAATGGCTGGGGGTGAAAAAGAGAACGCGATGCCTTCGGGAATCTGGCTGAGCTCGCGGTTGATGTTCTGCTTGATTTGCTGGAATTGCTCATCGCGGGATTTGCGGTCGTCCCAGGGCTTGAGAGTGACGAAGAAGAAACCGTTGTAGCTAGTGCGGACGAAGCTGAGCAAGCTGAAACCAACGACACTCGTGGTGTACCGAACACCGGGGGTCCTGGCAAGCGCGGCCTCGATTTTGCGAGCGACTGCATTGGTGCGCTGGAGAGAAGCGGCATTCGGTAATTGCAGGTTGATGTACAGATAGCCCTGGTCTTCATCGGGAAGGAAGCTGGAGGGGACTTTGGAACTGAAAAAGGCGGATGCAGCTCCAAAAATGACCAAGAGTATTAGGGCGAAGGCGCTCTTGCGAATGAGGAAGCCGCAGACGCGCACGTAGGCGTTGGTAGCGCTGGTGAAGGTCCGGTTGAACCAGTCGAAGAATTTCTTGAGCAAGCCACCGCGAGTCTTGTCTTTGGGGCGCAAGAGCAACGCGGAGAGAGCCGGGCTGAGCGTAAGGGCGTTGAAGGCGGAAAGGGCCACGGAGATCGCGATGGTGACGGCGAACTGTTGATAGAGACGGCCAGTGATGCCGGGGATGAACGCGGTGGGAATGAACACGGCGGAGAGAACGAGCGCGATGCCGACAACGGGGCCGGAGATCTCCGTCATGGCCTTGAGAGCGGCGTCCTTTGGAGAGAGACCATCCTCGATGTGGCGCTCGACGGCCTCGACGACAACGATGGCGTCATCGACGACGAGGCCGATGGCGAGAACCAATCCGAAAAGAGAGAGCGTATTGATGGAAAAGCCGAAAATGGGAAAGAAAATGAACGTGCCGACGAGAGAAACCGGCACGGCTAGAAGAGGAATGAGAGTAGCGCGCCAGCCTTGGAGAAAGATATAGACGACGATGATGACGAGCAGGATGGCGATCAGGAGGGTTTCGACGATTTCTTTGATGCCCTGGGTGACGGCCAGCGTCGTGTCGAGAGAAATGACGTAATCGATATCGCCGGGGAAGCGGGACTTAGCCTCTGCCATCAGTTTTTTGAGGGCGTCGGCGGCTTGCACGGCGTTGGAACCCGGCAGTTGGTAGGCAGCGATGATGGCGCCGGGTTTTCCGTTGAGGCGTCCGACGACGCTGTAGTTCTGCGCGCCAAGCTCTACGCGGGCCACGTCTTTGAGGCGGACCACTCCTCCAATTGGAGTTTCTCGGACGACAATTTGGCCGAACTCTTCGGGCGAGGAGAGACGGCCACGGGCACGTACAGAGTAGGTGAACTCCTGACCCTTGGGCGCCGGTTCGCTGCCCACTTGGCCGGCGGGATTCACGGTGTTTTGCGATTGAATGGCACTGACAATTTCCGGAACAGTAATGGCAAGCTTGGCCAGTTGGTCGGGCTTTACCCAAAGACGCATGGCGTACTGGCCGGCGCCGAAAATCTGCACGGTGCCGATGCCGTAGAGGCGCGTGATCTGGTCACTGAGATTGATGTAGGCGAAGTTGGAGAGAAACTGGGCATCGTAAGTGCCATTCGGGGAAAACAGAGTGATAAGCATCAGTGGCGCTGTGACGGTTTTTTGAACCGTGATGCCGAAGTTGTTCACGTCGGCGGGCAACTGCGAAGCGGCTTGCGTTTCACGCATCTGAGTGAGAATCAGATCGGTATTGGGATCGGTCTTCACGTCGTAATCGACGATCAAGCGCATGCCGCCATCGGCGGTGGAATTCAGCGAATACATGTAGTTCATGTTGTCCACGCCGCTCATCTGCTGCTCGATAGGGGTGGCGACGGATTGCTCGATGGTGCCTGCGTCCGCGCCGACGTAGGTGGCAAGCACTTGAACTTCAGGTGGAACGATGTTCGGGAAGAGGGCGACCGGCAGAGTGAGGATGGTGATGGCGCCGATGATGATCATGACGATGGAGATGACCATGGCGACGATCGGGCGATTGATGAAAAATTTTGACATGGGTTAGTCCGCTCCCGCGGCTGCGGTCAGCGGTTTAGGATTGACGGAAGCTCCGTCCCGCACTTTCTGCACGCCCTCGACGATGACCATCTCGCCTTGCTTCACGCCACTGTCGATGATCCATTCGGTCCCGACGCGCTCACCAACTTTGACAATACGGACGCTGACCTTGTTGTCGCTGCCGACGACAGCGAGTTGAAAGGTGCCTTGCAGCTCAATGACGGCCCGCTGCGGAACGAGGAGCGCACCAGTTCGCGTGTAAGTGGAGGCACGAACGCGCCCGAATTGTCCGGGACGCAGGAAATTCTTGGGGTTTGGGAACGCCGAGACGACACGGATGCTGCCCGTGGTGATGTCCACCTGACGATCGGTATAAAGAACGCGGCCCTTGGATGGATAGACGGTTCCGTCGGCGAGAATCAAATTGAGTGGAGGAGCATCCTTCGGAGCCTCAACCTGGTCTTGTGGTGCGTTGATGCGATCGGCGAGACGCAGATACTCCTGCTCGCTGATGGGGAAGTAGGCTTTGATGGGATTTACCTGAGAGACGGAAGTAAGTACGGTGCTGGGGTTGACCAGGTTGCCGATCTGTACTTGAGCAATTCCGGCAATGCCGTCGAAGAGCGATGTGACATGAGTGAATCCCAAATTTAGCTGAGCTTGCTCAACTTGTGCTTCCGAGGACTGCACGGCGGCCTTGGCGGCAAGATTCGCTTGAATATCGTTGTCCAATTGGCTTTGTGCGATGGCGCGCTCTTTGGCTAAAGGTGTGTCGCGGTCGACGTCCAACTGGGTCTTGACCATTTGCGCCCCAGCTTGGGCCAACTGAGCTTTTGCTTGGTCGAGTACAGCCTGGAAAGGACGCGGGTCAATTTCGAAGAGAGTGTCTCCTTTATGAACGGGCGATCCCTCTTTGTACGTCTGTTTGACGAGGTAGCCGGTGACCTGCGGCTGGATCTGGGCGTTGACGTAGCCGTCGAGCGTGGCGACCCACTCGCTTACGATGGGGACGTCTCGTTGTGCTACGGCAATGACTTTCACTTCTGCCGGGGCCATAGGAAGCCCTGCACCTCTTCCGCCGCAGCCAGCCAGGAGACCGACAACCGAAAGAGCGCCAGCGATGCGGAGTGCGGTAACGCTGGCGCGGTGAGCCGAGCGAAAATCGAGCAGCTGCGGGCCGTGGTGGAAAGGTGGACTAAGCAGTCCAGCGAATTCGAGTAACATCTGTCCTCCTTGTGCGACGAGCATTGCCACACTTGCGAAGCAGTGTAATGGTTGGCAGCAGGCCTCATCGAAAGCAGCAAATGTACAGTGCGCGCGGTGAAGTATACAAGGTCGCGCGAGTTTTGGAATGCGCCGTCAATGATCACCTTAGATGTGAAGGTGACGTAAGGGGATACAACAGAAAGCCGGGAGAAGGCACCTGTACGGAAAGCCAGTTACCTCTTACGGTTACGCAGAGCACACACGTCTGGGTGTGTCGCGCTGAGGTTCCATTAGAATGGATTCAGACTCACTGCGACGTTTACGGACTGGAGAGACACCATGGCCGAAGGTCCCTATAAAGGAAAGCGCGCCAATCCGCGCTTCTCGTTTTTCGCAGATGCCGAAATAACCCTTCGCGACGGAACCTGGGTTCGCGCACAGCTTTCCGAATTGAGCTCGCGTGGTTGCTATATCGATATGCTCGAACCCATTCCCGCCCGTACGAAATTACATCTCCGCATCTGCGATGGCATGAGCACATGCGAACTCAACGGCAAAGTGATCTACATGCATTCTGGCGGCGGCTTTGGAATCTTCGGCGTGGGCGTGCTTTTTGAAGAGATGGATGCCGAGCAGCGCTCTGCAGTCGAGGCGTGGCTGCGCGAGCTCGCCAGACATTCTGGGAAAGATGCGGCAATGGACTCCGAAGCGCAAAAGCCGGGTTAAATCACACAGAATCAACGAGCCGTGTTGTAATCAGACGCGCTCATGACCCAAGGTCGTCAAGCGGTTCCAATCTGACCAGCACGGATCCTTCGACGCCTGGCCGGATCCTCGATTCGCGCCCCAGCCGGGAAAGCGGCGAAAGAATTGACGCCCCCACCCTGGGTCTTTTTCGTCAAAGAGTGCGGAATCGCCTGAAAACAAAAGAGTTGGGTTTCTTGTAAGTGCGAAAAGTCGCGTAGCCGTCGTTGTAGAGACCGAGGGAATGAGCGGGCGCGCGATGAGCTAAAGGCGCTCGCCGGTGGCTGCCACGCAAGAGCCAAAACCTCCGCCAATCGTTATAATGCGCTTTGCGCGCCCGTAGCTCAGTTGGATAGAGCGTCTGCCTTCGAACAGGGCGATGCAAACTAACTAAGTGCCGTCTCTGGTGTCGCTTACGCGGAAAACGCACGGTGCAATCAACCCCTGTATTGCACCGAAGTTGAACCGAAAATCTGTGCGGCAGAGGGATGAGAAATGGCCGCGGCAGTCCTTACACCAGTAGATTTGCAGGTGACGAAAACTGTTCTTGCGCAAGCCGTCTCTGACGATCCGGCGTCCGTGGCAAGCAGGGCAGACATCGGGCTTCGCCTGAATGGTCGAACCCAACGCCGGGCGTCTTCCTGTCAAACGAGTCACGCCCCCGAATCTACCGCGAGTCCGCTCCTTGCCCCACGAGTTTCGCCATCGCTGGCACCCATTCGACCGGCGGTGGATCACACGAGTTTCGCCGGGATTTGGGCCTGGCTATCTCGACAAACGACGCCACGAATTCCGAGAAACATGGGCCGCTCTTGCTCAGAGCTAAACCACGGATTTCGCCAGAAAATCCCCGGAGTTTCGCTGGCGGAGCTTCCCATGGGTTTCGCCGGGTTGTGTTGGGTTGGGCCGCTCTTTCATACATATAGGTGCGTCGGTTCCGTTGCATGCATCGGTCCGATGGCGAGGTCCGAAAGCAGCGATTAGTGGCAGGTGGCGGCGAGAAATCCATCGGAAACACACCCGACGGTCTGCCCTCCACACCAGTGCAGCCCCAAATTGCCCCGTTTCTTGCTTAGGTTTGCAACACCTTTCCCTAGATCCACAAGAACGCAGGTTGCTCCTTTCC